>JAGVBM010000304.1 GCA_020059765.1 Bacillota bacterium | reverse complement strand
GGCTTCGCCTGCGCCTAAAGGCTAGGCGAAGCCAAGTTTTCTTTATGAATTATGGGTGAATTCATGTGTCCATTCGCCGTTTCTGAGCCGGTCATTTCAACATACGTTGTGGTATCAGTGCGGAAAGGAGGGAACTTGATGGTTCACCCCATGTATCATCAATGCCTGCGTTTGGTGAACAAACCTTTGACCGTTCATCTCGCCAACGGCAAAAGTTATTATGGCGCCATTCAGAATGTAAACCAAAGCGGCGTCTATTTCCTGCCGATGTCGGGAAATCGTTCTGTATCCGCCTCTGAAACAACCGTGCAGGCCGAAACGGCAGACAACAAAGAGCAGCAGGAGATTGACGCAAAAGAAGTGTTCTGGGCTCCATTCTTCTTCCCGTTTGGACTGCTGGCCGGATTTACGCTAGGTTTTGTCGCCGGCGCCCTCATTCCAAGATACCCCTATTATCCCGGTCCCTATTACGGACCTGGTTACTGGTAAGCCTAGTTACTGCAAGCGTTCGGTCTGCAAGGCCTGTGTGACGAATGAAACCCATGATTCTGACAAGGAGGTTTAGGGATGTACGGAACATTTGGCTACTTCACACGTTGGGCAGTCGTCTTCTTGATCATCTTCGTGCTGTTCTTCCTGTTGGTACCGGGTTACACCACCGTTTGCAAACAAGTTCCCGTTTATTAATTCGTTCCCAACCGTCTGAATCCGCGATTTGCGGACCGGTCTGAAGGTTTTCCATCCTAGGCCGGTCTATTTTATTGGAATTCTCATCCTCCGTTGCCAACATTCGATTCTATAACTCTTCTGCCTGGTCTAGTAGAATATGTTTCGAAATCATACTGAAACATAGTCTGCTAGAAACGAGGCTCCCAAACATGAAAAGACGGATTCATTTCTTGCTTCTCGCACTGCTTGTCGCTCTGCTTGTTTCGTCAACGGCTGTTCCCTTGCCGGCCGAAGCTTCCAATTCCGGCAGTACCCTGGCAATCGTCTCTGTCAAATCGGTTAAAGCTTATGTCTATGCGGAAGCTCGCTATACGTCAAAAAAAGTCTCCACCTTAACCAAAGGCGAAGAATATCCGATCATCACCTCAACCAAATACTATTACAAAATCCAGCTTTTGGGCGGCAAACAGGGCTGGATCAAAAAATCGCAAGTCTTGTACAAAAAAGCGGAACGGATCGTCATGGGGTGGAACTACGGGGGCAATACGGACCTTTACATGAAACAAAGCGCTTCGCCGACGCTTGAAATTGTGTCGCCCCGCTGGTTTTCCTTGTCAACCGGCGATCCGATGGTCGCCATCAGTGTCGACCCCCGTTATGTGCAATGGGCTCATGACAATGGAAAAAAAGTCTGGCCGTTGTTTGGCAATCGGTTTGACCCGGTGCTGACCGATTCGCTGCTCAGTTCTCCCGATCAGCGCAGCAAAGTGGTCACCGCCCTCAAAAATGCGTTGATTCAACATGGCATCGACGGAATTAACATTGATTTTGAAAACATGGACATCAAAAACAAGGCCGATTTTGTCGCGTTTATTCGTGAATTGCGCGCTGCCTTGAAACCGTCGGGGAGAATTGTATCGGTCAGTGTGACACGGACCAATCCCGATCCTTTTTGGTCGGGCAGTTATGATCGACGGCAGCTTGGCAAAGCGGCCGATTACATGATGCTGATGGCCTACGACGAACATTGGGACGGCGGCCCAGCCGGTTCAGTCGCTTCGCTGCCCTGGACGGAGGAAGGAATCAAATTGCTGATGAACGACGTTCCTTCCCACAAAATTGTGCTCGGCGTTCCGTTTTATACAAGGGAATGGGTCACCGACCCGTCGACCGGAAAAGTAACCAGCACGGATCGATCCATGCCGGAAGTGGAAAAGCTGATTGCTGACAAGACATTAAACAAAGTATGGGACACGAAAGCCAAACAATATTATCTCGAGTTTGTGGCGGAAAACGGAGAAAAACATCAGATCTGGATCGAAGATGAGAAATCAATGACCTTGCGTCGCGATTTGATCAACAAATACCGATTGATTGGCGTGGCAGCTTGGCATATCGGTCTCGAAAAACCCGCCATTTGGAATCTGTTCCAGGCCTATCGTTGACATGACGTGAAAAGGGATTGCCCGATCAATCGGCGATCCCTTTTTCTATGCAGCTAGCGAGTTGCTGCAACCCGCGTTTACTGTCCAACTTCTTTCGAATATTCACGCACGATATTGAAGTTGCTGTCTTGGGACAAAGCATATCCTTCGTGACTGTAGATTTCCTTGACGATCTTCTTGCCGTTCGGATCTTTCGCAATGTCAATGAACGCTTGTTGAATCTTCTTCTGCCAATCTTTGTCCATGTCGGAACGAACGCTGATCGTGTCGTTCGGAATCTTATCCGTCAAATACAGGATCCGGGTGGTTTTGAAAACGTCCGGCTTATCTTTCTTTACGATGTTGCGGGCATCCTGGAACAGGAATGCGGCATCGACGTCACCGTTCAATACAGCCAATACACCTTTGTCATGACCGGTTACTTTCGTGACCTGAACATCTTTTTGAATATCCAGGTTGGCTTTTTTCTTCATTTCCACTGCCGGCCAGACATATCCGGCGGAGGAGGTGACGTCCTGAACGGCAATTTTCTTCCCTTTCAGGTCCTTCAGTTCCTTGATGTTGGAGTCCGCCTTGACCAGAATCAGCGCATTATAGAAATCTACCAATTCCTTGGTCGGAGTACCGTCTTCTTTGTTTACGCCAAAACGTTGTGCCTGGAGAAGGACGTCAGCCGCTTTTCTTTCGTCATGCGCCAACACATAAGCGGTCGGCGGCAGGAATCCGACGTCAACCTTTTTGGAAGCCATCGCTTCGACGATCGTATTGTAACTGGTGGAGACACTTACTTTTACGGGAATCCCCAACTTTTCCGACAACAGTTTTTCCAGAGGCTTTGCTTTTGCTTCCAAGGTTTCGGCATTTTGCGAAGGCACGAATTGAACGCTCAATTCTTTCGGAACATACGCTTTTGCCGCACCGTTATCCGTATTTTTTGATGTGACATCCTTTGAGCCGCCGCATCCTGCGAGCAATCCCGCAGCCAATACCATCGATAAACCTGCCACCGTTGCTTTCTTAAACATGACTTTACCCCCATACATGGTTTTAATAACACACTTCTGTAGTATAACATGCAAATATGTAAATTGATGTAAATTTTTTGTAATTTTTGTGCGATGTTTCCTAACCATTCACTCCCATGACACAGAAACAGAGATTTCCTTGAAATTTACTCAACTGTTGCGATCCTCCATTGATGTTGATATATTGTTAGGCAGACAAGAGATGCAGGAGGCGGGTACAATGGATAGATCCAATCGGCGTGTTATGGTGACAATCTTGGAAACCAGTGACGTTCACGGTCATATCCTGCCCATTCATTATGCCGATAACCGCCCCTATCCGGTTGGTATGGCCAAAATTGCCACGCTGCTTTCCCGGGAACGCCAATCTGATCCGCAAGCGATTGTGATCGACAACGGCGACTTGATCCAGGGAACTCCCCTGACTTATCATCATGCCCGAATTGACAATCAGTCTCTGCACCCGATGATCAAAGTGTTGAATGCTCTTCGCTATGATGCCGCCGTCTTTGGCAACCATGAATTTAATTACGGACAAAACATTTTGGGCAAAGCCGTACGCGAGTCCAGATTCCCTTGGCTATCCGCAAATATCGTACGAACCGGCACGGATCAACCCTTCTTCGGCCAACCCTATCTGATCAAACAGTTGCCCGCAGGCATCCGGATTGCCGTTCTCGGCCTGACCACGCCCTATATTCCCAACTGGGAAAATCCCGCGCACATCCAAGGCATCGAATTCCTGGACGCCGTTGCCGCCGCAAAAAAATGGGTCCCCTATCTGCGTGAACAGGAACAGGCGGACGTGGTCATCGTGTCCTACCACGGCGGATTTGAACGGGATCTTAATACGGGAGTACCGACTGAACAGCTTACCGGGGAAAACCAAGGCTACCAATTATGCATGGAAGTACCGGGCATTGATGCATTGTTAACCGGACACCAGCATCGTGCAATCGCAGGCATTTCGGTCAACGGCGTTATTGTCGTACAGCCTTCCCATCAAGGCCGCGAATTGGGGAAAGTTACGATGGTGTTGGAACGAGCTGCCGGAAACTGGACGATTCAGGAGAAAGATTCGGAACTTCTGTCCACGGAAACTGTCGAGGCGGATCAAGCGGTGATCGACATGATCCGAACTTATGAGGAAAAAACGCAAATCTGGCTGGATCAGCCCATGGGCCAAATTCTGGGCGACATGCTCGTTCGGGATCCGCTGCAAATCCGTTTGAAAGACAGTCCGCTCATCGAATTCATCAATAAAGTGCAGATGGAATACGGAAAAGCGGAGATTTCCAACACCGCACTGTTTGACAACGAAGCGCCGGGCTTCCCCGCCGACGTCACCATGCGCGATATAGTCGCCAATTACATTTATCCGAATACATTGCGCGTGCTGCGGATTCAGGGGCAAGATATCAAGGACGCGCTGGAGCAGAGCGCGTCATATTTCAAGACCTTTGCGGGCGGCATGGTGGAGGTCAATCCGGCATTTTCCACTCCCAAACCGCAGCATTACAATTACGACATGTGGGAAGGGATCGATTACAAGATCGACATTACCCGCCCCATCGGGGATCGTGTCGTCATGTTGCGATACAAGGAACAACCCCTCGATATGACGCAGCACTATGAAGTGGTGATGAACAACTACCGGGCCGGCGGCGGCGGCAATTATTTCATGTTTCAGGGGAAGGAGGTAGTACGGGACATTCCCACCGACATGTCGGAACTGATTGCCAATTACATTTTGGAACGGGGTGTCATCACAGCCGCATGCGACCATAATTGGGAAGTGATCTTCAATTGAACCGACCGATGCTATTTGATGATTTCCTGTTTGCCGCTCAACAATTTCAATCGGTCGTTTTCATATCCCACTTGAATTGTGGTTTTGGACTGAAAAATTCGATATTCACCCGTCTTGCTCCGCTCCCT
>JAGVBM010000243.1 GCA_020059765.1 Bacillota bacterium | reverse complement strand
CGTGCGCCGTTCCAATTTGAACATGGAAACCTATCTCTCCCTGCATGAGCGGATTTACGGCGAATTGCTGTCCATGCTCGCCTTGTATTATTTCCATGACCAGCCGATTATGAAAGATATCGTGCGATTGTTGGTCAGAACTCATGTCTTGGGGACGGAATACCGGCAGTTTGCGGCAGGCCGCTATACGGACAATCTGGCGCACTTGTACGTCCTAAACCGGGCAAACGAAGAAGAACGAAAGTATCTGTTGAGCAATATCGGAACCTTGGAATCTCGTGTGATTGCCCTGCATGTGAAATATGGCACATCCGGTTATCTGACAGATCATTTGCATACGGGACTTTCGGCAGCGAAATCGTTGCTGGCTGTTTACGGCTCTAAGACAATTGATGAGACGATGGGCCGAGTTTGCAATTATTTAAATGACGCCTACCTGAATCCGGGTCAAATTGCTGAAGAAAGGTAAGGATCTGAGTATGAGCGAGTTTTCGTCCAAAACCGAGTTTGCTTCGAAAGAGGAAAAAGTCCACTACATTTTCTCGAAAATTGCCAAACGGTATGATTTGATGAATTCTCTTCTAAGCTTATGGCAGCATAAATTGTGGCGGTCTGCAACGATGCGTCGGATGAATGTGCGCTCCGGGCAGTCCGCCGTTGATGTTTGTACAGGCACCGGTGATTGGGCCTTGTCTCTTGCAACCGCTGCAGGGCCAGCCGGGAAAGTGGTCGGTGTCGACTTTTGCGAACCGATGTTGGAAGAAGGCATCCGCAAAGCGGCAAAAGCGGGAATGGCGGATCGGGTCGAAATGCTTCACGGCAATGCCATGGCACTGCCTTTTGCAGACAGCACGTTCGATTATGCGACAATCGGTTTTGCTTTGCGAAATGTCCCGGACATTGAACAGGTGATCCGGGAAATGAAAAGGGTAGTCAAGCCGGGCGGGCTGGTTGTGTCACTGGAGCTTTCAAAACCGGAACGGCCGATTTTTCGATCGATCTATTATTTCTACTTTGAAAAAGTGTTGCCCAAACTGGGTTCTTTGGCAGCGAAAGACGATGTGTCCTACAGCTGGCTGCCCGAATCGTTGAGAGGGTTTCCGGATCGTCAGGGACTGGCGAATTTATTTGAACACGTCGGGCTCGTGAACGTCGAATCGAAACCGCTGACATTTGGGATTGCCGCGATGCATATCGGGTATAAGCCGAAAGAATAAGAGGTGCTGTAATGGGTTATCGAGATCTGCGACACTTTATTGATACGATGGAAGCAAAAGGAATGTTGGTGAGAATCAAGGAAGAAGTAGACCCGAATTTGGAAATTACGGAGATTACCGATCGGGTGTCGAAGGCGAAGGGACCTGCGCTGCTCTTTGAAAACGTGAAAGGATCTGAGATTCCAGTTTTGATTAACGCATTCGGGTCGTTTGAACGAACCAAACTTGCGTTTGAAATCGAAGACATGGACGACATCGGCAGAGAAATTCAAAAATTCCTGGAGATGCCCACCGGTTCCGCTTCGTTGCTGGGAAAGCTGAAACAATTGCCAAAACTGGCCGAGTTGGGTTCCTATTTGCCGAAGACCGTTTCAAAAGCTCCCTGCCAAGACGTGGTTTTGACCGGAGATGACGCGGATCTTGGCAAATTCCCTATTTTGCAGTGTTGGCCAAATGACGGCGGCAAATTCATTACGCTGCCGCTTGTCTTTACGAAAGACCCGGTGAGCGGCAAACGCAACTGCGGCATGTACCGGATGCAAGTTTATGACGGGACGACAACCGGGATGCACTGGCAGCTGCACAAAGTTGGCGCGGAACATCATCGCCGCTCGCAAGAATTGAAGCGGGATAAGCTGGAAGTGGCGGTAGCGATCGGCAGTGACCCGGCTGTCATGTACTCGGCGATTGCTCCGGTACCGCCTGACATCGATGAGATGATTTTGGCCGGTTTCCTGCGAAAAGAAGCGGTGGAAATGGTCAAGTGCAAAACCGTCGATTTGGAAGTGCCCGCCAATGCGGAGATCGTGCTGGAAGGATACGTGATTCCCGGCGAGTTGAGAGATGAAGGACCCTTCGGCGATCACAATGGGTATTACACGCCAGTCGAACCTTATCCGGTCTTTCATATTACGGCGATTACCCATCGCCGCAACCCGATCTATGCGACAACAATCGTCGGCAAACCGCCGATGGAAGATTTTTACTTAGGAACCTTGACGGAGCGGATTTTCCTGCAGCCGTTAAAAATGGTCGTGCCGGAAATCGTCGATATGAGCTTGCCGTGGGAGGGCGTGTTCCATAACTGTGTGATCGTCTCGATCAAGAAGCGTTTTCCCGGTCATGCCAAAAAAGTCATGAACGCGATTTGGGGATTGGGTCAAATGACGTGGACCAAGGCGATTATTGTGGTGGATGACGACGTGGACGTGCACGATCATTCCTATGTGGCGTGGCGCGTATTCGGCAACGTGGATGCCAAGCGCGACATTATGATCGTTGAAGGTCCGGTGGATTCTTTGGACCATGCGTCTCCGCTGCCTAACCTAGGAAGCAAAATCGGAATCGACGGCACCCGCAAGTGGAAAGAAGAAGGTTATCAGCGCGAATGGCCGGAAGAGATTTGGATGGACGAAGATACGAAAAAACGGGTTGATGACAAATGGGCGGTCTACGGCATTCGCCTGTAAGCGATTGACTTTGGGGTCTGTTATTCTTTACGATAGGGGAATGCGAATTACTATGTCCAAGGAATTCGTTGTCGGCATTACAGGTGCAAGCGGGGCGATTTATGGCGTCCGTCTGGTACAGGAATTGATCAAGGGCGGACATTTTGTCCATTTACTTTTGACCGATGCCGCTTGGCAAGTGTTTCAGCAAGAGTTGCTGTGGGATATTGAAACGGGTGACCGAAGAGCGATCCCGGGGCGCTTGGGAGTTCCGGAGGAGCGGATTGCGGTGCCCGACATGCAGGATTACCGTTCTCCGGTGGCCAGCGGCTCCCACCCTACCGACGGCATGGTTATCATTCCCTGCTCGATGGGAACTCTGTCCGCCATTGCACATGGTGCCTCCGACAACTTGTTGGAACGGGCGGCGGATACCACTTTGAAGGAAGGCCGCCGATTGATTGTCGTACCGAGGGAAACCCCCCTCAACGCCATACACCTGCGCAATATGCTGTCGCTGGCGGAAGCGGGTGCGCGAATTCTGCCTGCTATGCCGGGTTTTTATCATTTGCCCGAATCATTGGATGATATAATTAATTTTGTAGTCGGCAAAGCATTGGATGCTCTGCGTGTGGAGCATCAGTTGTTTCGCCGCTGGGGAGAATAACCGATTGTTGACTGGGAGGAGACCCTATGGAAGTTATCGGGAAAGATCATCCGTTTGCGGATATCTGGGAAAAAGTGCAAGCAGGCGTTCGATTGTCAGCCGGAGAGGGTTTGCAATTAATGAAATCGAACGATGTGATGGCTTTGGGATACATGGCCAACTTCGTGCGGGAACGAAAACACGGCGACTACGTGTTTTTTAACACGAACCGTCATATCAACCCGACCAACGTCTGCCAGACGTTGTGCTCTTTCTGTGCTTTTGGCGTACGGATGATGGACCCAAAAGCTTATACAATGACAATGGAAGAGATCGAACACCGCGCCGACATGGTTCCGCTTGGAGTTACAGAAATTCATATTGTCGGCGGCAACAACCCGCAATTGAAAATCGAGTATTACGAAGAATTGCTGCGCACTTTGAAGCGCAAACTGCCGCAAGTTCATCTGAAAGCATTTACGGCGGTGGAGTTGGATCATTTTTCGCGAGTCAACAAACTGCCGGTGGAGGAAATTCTGCAGCGTCTGACGGCGGCCGGTCTGGATTCGATGCCGGGCGGCGGTGCCGAAATCTTTGCCGAAAAGCCCCGTTCGATTATCGCCGACCATAAAACATCGGGCGAGCGCTGGCTGGAAATTCATGAGATCGCCCACAAAATGGGGCTGCGTTCCAACTGCACCATGCTTTACAATCATCTGGAAACAGAAGAAGACCGGATTGACCATCTTGTCAAGCTTCGTGAGCTGCAGGACAAAACCGGAGGTTTCCAAACTTTTATTCCTCTTTCCTGGCATCCGGAAAACACCGAATTGATCAAGCAATATCCGGATCTTGGCTGGTCGACGGGCCTGCTGGATTTGAAGATCGTTGCGGTTGCCCGGTTGATGCTCGACAATATTGATCATATCAAGACCTATTGGATTCAGGTGGGAACAAAGATGGCACAAACTGCACTGTGGTTTGGCGCAGACGATCTTGACGGGACCGTCGTCGAAGAAAAGATTTATCATGCGGCGGGTGCCGAAACGGAACAGGAAATGGAAAAGATGGAACTGGTTCGCTTGATCCGGGAAGCAGGCCGAATTCCAGTTGAACGGGACACGCTGTACAACGTCGTCAATACGGAGTTTGTCCCTGCATGACACAGCCGATGAGAGTCGGGCGGATCAATTTCAGCAATGTACTTCCCGTTTTTCACTTTATTGATTCTGAGGCGGAAGCAAACGAAATTCAGTTTGTTTCCGCTGTTCCGACCGAATTGAACCGGATGCTGGCCGCTGGCGAAATTGTTGCGGGTCCGATTTCGGCTTTTTCCTACGCCGAATATGCGGAACAGTATTATTGCTATGCCGATCTGTCGGTTTCCTCCCGTGGATCGGTCGGGTCGATCTTTCTGTTTTCGAAACGGCCGATTGACGATTTGCACGGAAGGATTGTCGCCCTGCCCACCACCTCGGCTTCCTCCGTCAACTTGTTGAAGATCCTGCTGCAGGAGTATTTTCACGTGCAGCCGGAGTATGTAACCCGACAGCCTCACTTGGAGCAAATGATGCAGGAAGCGGATGCCGCATTGCTGATCGGTGACGACGCCCTGTACTGGTCGTTGCAAAAGCATCCCTATCATGTGTATGATTTGGGCAGCGAGTGGTACGGTCGGACAGGACTCCCAATGACGTTTGCCGTATGGGCGGTTCGCCGCGATTTTATCGAACAGCGGCTGTCAGATGCCAAACGTCTGCATCAACTGTTCCTGCGCAGCAAGCGGCAGGGGCTTGCCAAGATGGACCTGGTGATTGACAGGGCGGTTGAATTGTACGGACAGGATCGCGCATTCTGGGAGGGTTATTTTCATAAATTAATTTACGACTTTACAGGAGACTTGCTGCTGGGTGCCGAAACCTATTTTCAAGCTGCCTATCGGCAAGGTCTTTTGGCACGACCGATAAAGGTTGAATTATGGGGGGGCGAACAATGAGCGTTGCAAATTTGAAATCGGATCATGTGGACCGGATTCTGACGAAAGCCCTGTCCGGTGAACGATTGACCCTCGAAGACGGGATTGCGCTCTATGAGTCGAATGATCTGGTCAAACTGGGTGCCGCAGCCAAACAGGTGATGCAACGGCTGCATCCGGACAATATCGTCACATTCGTGGTCAACCGGAATATTAACTATACGAATGTCTGTGACACCTATTGCCGATTTTGCGCGTTTTACCGGCCGGAAGGGCATCCGGAAGCCTACGTGCTGTCAGACGAGATCATCTTCCAAAAAATCCAGGAGACGATCGACATCGGGGGAGAAGGTTCGGAAATCCTGATGCAGGGCGGCACTCATCCCGGGCTTCCCTTCTCCTATTACACCGACCTGTTGAAAAAGATCAAAGAACGATTCAATATCACCATGCATTCCTTTTCAGCCGCAGAAATCTGGAAAATGGTTGCCGTTTCCGGATTGTCTCTGGAAGAGGTGATCCGCCAATTGAAGGAAGCCGGTCTCGATTCGATCCCCGGCGGCGGTGCCGAAATTTTGGACGATCGAATTCGTCTGAAGATCTCCAAGTTAAAGGAATCTTGGGTGAAATGGATGGAAGTGCATGACACCGCCCATCGGCTCGGCATGCATACCACCGCCACGATGGTGATCGGTTTTGGGGAAGGATATGAAGAACGGATTTTGCACATGATCCGCGTTCGCGAACAGCAAGACAAGACCGGCGGTTTCACCGCTTTCATTCCATGGACCTATCAGCCGGACAATACGGCATTGAAAGGCAAGCGCGCCACTGCCGTCGAATACCTGAAGACGGTCGCCATCGCCCGCTTGATGCTGGATAATATCAATAACATTCAAGCTTCGTGGGTGACGATGGGGCCCAAGATTGGGCAAGCATCGCTCGAGTTCGGCTGCAATGACATGGGATCGACGATGATTGAAGAAAATGTGGTCAGTGCCGCAGGTGCGACTCATTCCATGACCAAACAGGATCTGATTCGCCTGATTCGGGATGCCGGCCGCACCCCGGCGCGTCGGAATACGTACTATAAGATCCTCGAAACTTATTGATGTACAATGAATAAGGTGGAACTTGCATGAAGTTGACGGAAATATACCTGCATTTGAAATCGGACCTTTCATATGTGGAAAACCGATTGCTGGACGAGGTCCGTTCGAAGCAGAAAGATTTGGAGAACGCAGCTTCTCATCTGTTGAAAGCGGGCGGAAAGCGAATCCGCCCCGTTTTCGTACTGCTTAGCGGACAATTCGGACGGTACGACCGGGAACAATTAGCCCGCGTCGCTGTGGCGTTGGAATTGATCCACATGGCTACATTGGTGCATGACGACGTGATTGACGATGCGAAAACGCGCCGCGGGATTCCGACGGTTCGTTCGGAATACGGCAATCGGATGGCCATGTACACGGGGGATTTTATTTTTGCCCGGGCTTTGATGTTGTTGTCCGAACTGCCGAATCCGACCATTCATCAACAACTGTCCGATTCGATTGTTCGCATGTGCGAAGGGGAAATTGACCAAATTCGCGACTTCTATCGGATCGATCAAAATTTGCGCAATTATTTCCGGCGAATTAAGCGAAAAACGGCGATTCTGATCGAGATTTCCTGTAAATTGGGGGGGCTCGCGGCGGAAGCGAAAACCGAATACGTCAAGGCATTGGGACGATTCGGGTATTATCTCGGGATGGCGTTTCAAATCGTCGATGACGTACTGGATTTTACCGCTTCCGAAGCGAAATTGGGGAAACCGGCCGGTGCCGATTTGCTGCAGGGGAATATTACGTTGCCCGTTCTTTATGCACTGCATGCTTCGGAATGCGGTCCATCCCTTCGCAACTTGATTCGGTCCGACATGACCCGTGCAGAAGCCAACCAGTCCATCGGACTGATCAAACAATCGGGCGGCATTGAGTATTCCAAGAAAGTGGCGGATTTGTACCTGCAAAAATGTCTGAAAGAATTGACGAAACTACCGAAAAATCAGGCCCGGGATTCGTTGGAAGCGATCGCGATTTTTACCACTTCCCGCGATCATTAAGGCGACCATGAAATTGATTTTGCGGCGGGTCCGCTTTACTCTTGCAGACTTGTCGGCAAATTGGGTAAAATGGTCAGGGTAAATGAAACAAGTTGAGGAGTGACTCGCATATGGAACGCACGTTTTTGATGATCAAGCCGGATGGAGTACAGCGCGGACTCATCGGCGAAATTGTGTCACGATTTGAGAAAAAAGGATTCAAATTGGAAAATGCGAAATTCATGATGGTTTCCCGTGAATTGGCGGAAAAACATTACGAAGAATTGAAGGACAAGCCGTTCTTCGGGGAACTTGTCGATTTCATCACATCCGGTCCTGTATTTGCCATGATCTGGGAAGGAAACAATGTGATCAGTGTCGCTCGCGCCATGATGGGCAAGACCAATCCGGCGGATGCGGCGCCTGGTACAATTCGCGCAGATTATGCCGTATCGGTCGGCATGAACATCATTCATGGTTCCGACTCGCCTGAGAACGCCGCTCGCGAAATCGACCTCTGGTTCAACGGAGAAGCGATTGCTTACGAGAAGACGATCTCGAAATGGATCTAATCGTACATAGGCCCCTCTCGGACGAGAGGGGTTTTTCATTTGCGGCAACATTACTTGATGATGAGTTTCAGTCCTTGTTTTGTGTAAACAAATGTTTTTGGTTTTGCTTCATTTTTATAATAGGCTTCAAATAAGAGGGTATCATCTTTTTTCGGCAGGACGGACAGAGCACCGAGTGCTTTGTTTACGCTTGCAGCTGCAAAGTGAGGCTCTTGAAATTTATAAATCGATGTAAGTGCAGGCGTCCCTTCCGAAGCTACAACTTCTTTCAGTCCGTCTTGATCAAGATCTTGTTCAAGTGTATGGCCGTCTGCCTGCAGAAAAGGCTTTGGAACCCCACTTTCGATTAAGTAATAATTAGTCTGAGGATAATTTGCGCCCAATCCTCCTTGAATTCGGAGGACTAATTTTTCCTGAAACTCGATATGGGTTATGGAAGTAATTCCCAAGTATGCCTGATCTCCTATTTTTCCAAGGTCGAATAAGATTTGATTGCGTTGGTATCCACCGTATAACGAACTGTCATTTCGTTTTTTAAAAATGAAGGCCTTGCCGTGATCAATCTCTTTCTCTTTGACAACTTCCTGAATCGTACTTTTCTCTAGTTTACGAACTTCTTGTTCTGTTGTTACGGGGTGAAATTCTAAGGGAACAATCTCTTCAGTTGGAAGAACCGATTTTTGATTGTTGATAGGAGCATTGGAAGAAGGTTTATCAGCATTTGAAGAACACCCGAACATTGTTAGGCCAAGAATAGAACAAACAAGGAACGAGGAAACGAAGCTTTTTCTCAAAGCAAAACACCTGCCTTTTCTAAATTGTAACACTAAAATATCATTGATTTAATGTAGGATTTGTCGTTTTCCAATCGAATTATGTAGAAAGATGACAGATTTGAAGACTGAGGGAAAGAACAGGTGGGACAAAACATGTCAGTCCAAGACTTCGATTTTTTTATAGAGAAGATTTTTCAAAAAACGGGAATCGATCTGAAGAAATACAAACGTCCGCAAATGGAACGCCGTTTGACTTCTTTGCGGGACAAGCACGGGTATCCGGATTTTTTAAGTTATTTCAAAGCGATTGAACGGGAAGGCAAACTGTTTGATGAGTTATTGGATCGCATGACCATCAATGTTTCCGAGTTTTTCCGCAATGCGAACCGTTGGGATGTGGTCATGCAGCGGATCATTCCGGAGTTTTTGAAACAGAAACGCAAATTGAAGGTCTGGTCGGCAGCGTGTTCCACAGGGGAAGAGCCCTATACGCTGGCATTGATCATGTCCAAGTACGTGCCATTGTCGGAAATTCAGATCCTCGCGACCGACATCGATTCAAACGCGATTGAACGGGCGCGACAAGGGGTTTATCATAGACGTTCGCTGGAATCAGTTCCGAAGGATTTGCTGAACAAACATTTTACGGAAAAAGCGGACGGGATGTTCGAGATTTCCACTGATATTAAACGTGGTGTGACATTCAAACAACAAAATTTGCTGGAAGATCCGTTTGATAAAGATTTTGATCTGATTGTTTGCCGCAATGTGATTATTTATTTTACGGAAGAGGCCAAAGACAAGCTGTATCACAAATTTTCGGCAGCTCTGCGGCCCGGCGGCATTCTGTTTGTCGGATCGACCGAACAGATCTTTAACCCGCAAACCTATCGTTTTCAGCCGTACGATACGTTTTTCTACGAAAAAATATAAACCTCCAACAAGCCGACGAGTTCTTCTCTTCGGCTGTCGACTCCTCGTCCCTTTCGGTTGCAAAATCTCGAACGAGTGGTGTCTTGAAATCATTCTGTATTTGTGTATCCTTGAAATATTAAGAGGAGAGAGTTTAGCCGGAGAGAGGGGAGTGAGGGACGATGAACTCGGAAGCCGCTTTGCGTCGGGATATCCGCATCCTTGGCAATTTGTTGGGGCAAGTTGTTGCGTCCCAATGCGGCCAAGAAGTGTTGGATCTGGTCGAGGAAGTAAGGAAGGCAGCCAAACAGCTTCGCGCAGAAAAGACGGAGGAAAGCCGCCGAACGTTTATGGACACGATTCGGAACATTCCGGTTGCGCATCATACCTCGGTAATTAAAGCATTCGCCTTGTTCTTTCAACTGGTGAACATCGCGGAGCAGAATCATCGCATTCGCAGAAAGAGGGAGTATGAAAGATTGACCGGCAGAGAGCCGCAGCGAGGCTCCCTGCGCAGTGCGTTTCTGGAAATGAAACAGAACGGCATTGACACGACAAGCATGGAATCGTTGATTCACGAATTGGGTGTGGAGTTGGTGTTGACAGCCCATCCGACAGAAGCCATGCGTCGCTCCTTCCTGGACAAACACAGTAAAATCACGTACAACCTTGAACAATTTGATGATCCTTTGCTGTCAGAACGTGAAAAACAGCGTCTGGAAAAAGATCTGAAAGCGGAGATCGTCGGGTTGTGGCAAACTCGCTCAGTTCGCAAAGAACGGATTACCGTTCTCGATGAGGTCCGCAACGGTTTGTACTTTCTTGACGAAATTTTGTTTGACGTACTGCCGTATATCCACCTTGAAATGGAAGAACAGCTGAATCAGATATACCCGGAACGTCATTGGGAAGTCCCCAGCTTTTTGCGGTTTGGATCGTGGATGGGCGGCGACCGGGACGGCAATCCCAACGTTACGGCCGAGTTGACTTTTCAAACCTTGATTCTGCATTTTGACTTGGCCATGCGCAAGTATGAAGCGGAAATTACCACTCTGGGACAGGATTTGAGCCAATCCTATGAAGTGGCGGGTGCTTCACCAGCGCTGCTTGATTCATTAGGGTTGGATGGAGTGCCGGATGAACCGTATCGGGAAAAGATCAAACAGATCAAAATGCGGCTGGAAGGAACGAAAAACTTGTATCATGGGGAACAGCTGCCCGGCACCTATTACAAAGGACCGGATGAATTCCTTGCGGATATTCGTCTGATTGAACAATCACTGTTGGAACATAATGCCAAAGACATAGCAGAAGTTAAAATCAGGCCGTTGCTGCGGCAGATCGAACTGTTCGGATTCCATATGGCGGCTCTGGACATTCGCCAGCACAGCGAAGTTCACGAAGATGCAATCGATGAGCTGTTCCGGTTGTCCCGTTTGGGTCCATACAGGGATCTGAGCGAATCGGAGAAGATCGATATTCTGACTCGCCTGCTGGAGGATCCGCGGCCCTTGGTCGGTCCCTTTGTCAGTTTGAGCGATTCCACCCGGGAAACGTTAAACGTATTCCATACGATCCGCAAAAGCCATCTATTGTTTGGTGAAGATTCGATTCAAAATTACCTGATTTCCATGGCGCAAGGTGT
>JAGVBM010000255.1 GCA_020059765.1 Bacillota bacterium | reverse complement strand
GTTACAAATGCGCCAACGTGCCGTTGGTTCCGGAGGTGGAACCGCCGGAAGAACTATTTCAGATTTCCCCGAAAAAGATCATTGGTTTGACCATTTCTCCGAACGAACTGAACCTGATCCGGCAGGAACGTCTGAAATCGTTGGGTCTGCAAGCGCAAGCCAACTACGCCAATTTGGAGCGTATTTTGCAGGAATTGGAATATTCCGAGAAACTCATACGAAAACTCGGCTGCCCTGTCATCAACGTTTCCAGCAAAGCGGTTGAGGAAACTGCAAGTATTATTATCGATATCGTAAAACGCGGGGGAGGAAAAGCATAGTGGAAAAACAGTATGTGTTTCTGTTTGACGAAGGCCGTGCCGACATGAAAGAAACTCTTGGCGGAAAAGGGGCCAATCTGGCGGAGATGACGTGGGCCGGATTGCCGGTTCCGCCCGGATTCACAATTTCCACCGAGGCTTGTACACGGTATTATACTGAAGCTGAGCAAATTACGCCGGATATTCAGGCGCAAATTGACCAAGCTTTGCAAGAACTGGAAAACCGGGTAGGCAAAAAATTGGGCGATGCCCAAGATCCGCTGCTGGTGTCGGTACGATCCGGCGCAGTCTTTTCCATGCCGGGCATGATGGACACGATTCTCAACTTGGGGTTGAACGATTCGACGGTCCAAGGGTTGGCCGAACTAACCGGCAATCACCGGTTTGCGTATGACAGCTACCGCCGATTCATCCAAATGTTCAGCAATGTGGTTCTCGACGTCGACCACTATCATTTTGAGCATATCCTCGAACATGTGAAAGAAACTCACAATCTGACTCATGACCCGGAGCTGTCGGCCGAACAATGGCAGGAAGTGATTGCCAAGTACAAGGAACTGGTTCGCAAGGAAACCAAGGCCGATTTTCCGCAAGATCCGAAGGTGCAATTGGACCAGGCGATTCGCGCGGTCTTCAAGTCGTGGAACAATCAGCGGGCGATTATCTATCGGAGAATCAACAAAATTCCCGATCACTTGGGAACAGCCGTCAACGTGCAAATGATGGTCTTCGGAAATATGGGAGACGATTCGGGAACCGGTGTTGCTTTTACCCGCAACCCGTCAACCGGTGAACGGGAACTGTACGGCGAGTTCCTGATCAACGCGCAAGGGGAAGATGTGGTCGCCGGCATTCGAACGCCGCAGCCGATTGCCGCCTTGCAAAACGTAATGCCTGAAATCTTTGATCAATTCCATGAAATTGCGCAGCGGCTGGAGAAACATTACAAAGATATGCAAGATATCGAGTTTACGGTGGAACGCGGCAAGCTGTTCATGCTGCAAACCCGGAACGCAAAACGAACGGCGCAAGCGGCGGTCAAGGTTGCGGTCGATCTTGTAAAAGAAGGTCTGATCACGAAGGAAGAGGCGATTATGCGGGTAGACCCCCATTCGTTGGATCAATTGCTGCATCGCCGAATTGATCCCCATGCCGAGGTCAATCTGATCGCCAAAGGTTTGCCGGCATCTCCGGGTGCCGCTTCCGGACAAGTCGTTTTTGACGCCGATTTGGCCGACAAATTGGCGAACGATGGGAAGAAAGTGATTCTCGTTCGTCCTGAAACAACCCCGGAAGATATTCATGGAATGGTTGCATCACAGGGGATTGTGACATCCCGAGGCGGAATGACGTCTCACGCAGCCGTTGTGGCGCGAGGTATGGGAAAAGCTTGCATCTGCGGTTGTGAATCGCTGCGCATCGATCTGCGGACCAAACAGTTTACAGTCGATAATTTGCTTATTAAAGAAGGGGACTGGATTTCCATTGACGGCGGAACGGGGCGTGTTCTGCTGGGCGAAGTGCAGTTGATCGATCCGCTGCTGTCCCTCGAATTCAAACAATTGCTGGATTGGGCGGATGAGATTCGGAAGATTGATGTGCGCGCCAATGCCGACAATCCGGAGGATTCGATCAAAGCGCGCGAATTCGGTGCGCAAGGGATCGGGCTCTGCCGGACCGAGCATATGTTTATGGCGGTGGATCGGGTACCGATCGTGCAAGAGATGATTCTTGCCGAAACATTGGAAGAACGGCAAGCGGCTTTGGACAAGCTGCTGCCGATGCAGCAAGGGGATTTTGAAGGGATTCTGAAAGCGATGGAAGGATTGCCGGTGACCATTCGTCTGCTGGATCCGCCGCTGCATGAGTTTCTGCCGAATTTGGAAGAATTGCTGGTTGAGATTACAAAGCTGCGCATGCAAGCGGATGCAGATCCTGAATTATTGCGCGAGAAAGAAAGCCTGTTGCGAAAAGTCAGAACGCTGCACGAATTTAATCCGATGCTCGGACACCGCGGTTGCCGCTTGGGAATGACTTTTCCGGAAATCTATGAAATGCAAGTGATTGCAATCTTCCGTGCGACAGCCAACCTGAAACGGCTGGGGATTGATGCCCAACCTGAAGTGATGATCCCGTTGGTCGGACATGTCAACGAATTGAAAGCGATGCGTGAATTGGTCATTCAAAAAGCAAACGCGGTCATGGGCGAGACTGGCATGCATTTTAATTATATGATCGGTACGATGATTGAAATTCCGCGCGCTGCCTTAACTGCGGACGAAATAGCAACGGAAGCGGATTTCTTCTCCTTCGGGACCAACGATTTGACCCAGACGACCTTCGGTTTCTCCCGTGATGACGCGGAAGGGAAATTCTTGCATCAGTATGTGAACGACAAGATTCTGCCCGACAATCCGTTTGCGGTTCTTGACCAAACGGGTGTAGGCAAATTGATCGAGACTGCGGAAAAACTCGGACGAAACGTAAAGCCTGACCTGAAGCTCGGGATTTGTGGAGAACATGGCGGGGAAAAGAGTTCCATCGAATTCTGTTACAAAGCGGGTCTGAACTATGTCTCCTGTTCACCGTTCCGCGTGCCGATTGCCCGTTTGGCGGCAGCACAGGCTACGATCAAGAATCCGAGATAATTGATTTGCTGCAGGAGATATATGGAATAAATTTTGCCTCACTCCATTACATTCTGAGTGAGGCAAATTTCTTAAAACCAAACAAAATGTGAACAAACTGTGAAAGAAATATATGATTGCCAACAAAGAAGGATTTTTGATACAAAAGAGCGTAAATAGTATAAACAGAAAAAAGTCCGCAGATAGGCAAATTCCGAATATTTAGGAAGAACTGGGACTATAATAAAGGGCATCGTTTATCAAGGCGGAGCTGGATAATTTGACTGGTAATGTCGTATTTTGTCGTATTTTGTAATTGGATTTCGAATTGCAAGCAGGAAATTTTCAATACTTGTAGAATATAACATTCACCGGATCAAATTGTTCATTTAAAAAAATCTTAATATCTTTGAAGGAGAAACTCTCTCTCTGGAGAATATCAAGATGTATTCGGATTTAGCCTTCCGAAGTACTGAGGGTGATAATCAATGGCGGGGCGTATTCCAGAAGATGCAATTGACAAAGTCCGTCAACATTTTGATATTGTCGATTTGATTTCAGAGTATGTGCCACTTAAGCGAACGGGGCGCTCTTTTGTCGGATTATGTCCGTTTCATTCAGAGAAAACCCCGTCGTTTTCTGTCTCGCAGACAAAACAAATTTATCACTGTTTTGGCTGCGGAGCTGGTGGCAACTCCATATCGTTCATCATGCAAATCGAAAATCTCCCTTTTGTTGAGGCGATTGAATTTCTTGCGAATCGGGCAGGTATCGCACTTCCTGCGCGGGAGGAAATTGACGAGCACTCACCGGAAGCGATACGACGGAAAAAACTGTTGCTCAGTTATGAATTGGCGTCCAAGTACTATCATTATATCTTGATGAAT
>JAGVBM010000317.1 GCA_020059765.1 Bacillota bacterium | reverse complement strand
GTAGCGGGAAGAAGTGGTGATATAGCCCCGTTGTCCGCTTGAAGTTTCCACGAGATAATAGTAGTTGTTGTATTTTTTGATGATGTTGAGTATGGTTCCGGTCTTGATCAAGGTAATTTTCTGTGAGGACAGCCGCGGTTCCACGCGAATATAGGCGCTGCTGACGACTTTCAGTTGGCCGACTCCTGTTTCAGGGTTGACGGGCTGTTGAACGGAATTCGCCGGTTGGGTGGTGCCGCCGGGCATAGCGATCGGTTTCTGCGGCGGCAGCACGTATTTCGCCGGAATGACCGGTGCTTTTGCTTCATGACCTGTCAAACGGTTCCCGGTTGTCCATGAACCTTCCGGGAGAACGCGCTGCGCGGAGAAGAAGTTTGACCCCCACCACCATCTGAAGTCGTTTACGATGCCGATCGCTGTCGGGTTGCCGTCGCTGCGTGTGCCGATGACGGCAGGCTGGCCGTTGAGCATGCCCATGTAGATCGCAACATGGGAGATATATTTGTTTCCGTTTCTGTCTTTCGCCCACCAAGTCAAGATATCTCCGGGAAGAAGCTTTTCGGTTCCCTGCAAGATCCAGTATCCGTTGACTTTTTTGGAAGCGACGCCATTGATCCGCGTACCGACCGTATTGTATTTGCGAGCCGTTGTCGTCAAGTTGATCCCGAAATCGCCATAGACCAAAGAAGTGAAATTCGAGCAATCGACAATGCCTTCCGTGGCGTAAGCCTTATAGCCGCTGCCATAGACCATATAACCGTTTTCCATATACCAGATGGCTCGCTCGACGATTTGGTCGGCCAAGCTTCCTTTGATATTTTTGTATGTAGTTCGATACTGCTGAATTTTCGGAAGCTCGTCCTTCGAATAAGCTTCATAATACTTGTTGTAATGGGCAATCGCTTCGCTTCGCGACATGCTTGGCCCTGCATAGGCAGGCGATAGCGTCATCGCGGAGATGGTTCCTGCCGCAATCAAAGATACGAGAAATTTACGGTATTTCAATTTCATCTCTCCCTTTGCAGCCGACGAGGTTAGCGGTAGCCACATAATACCATGGAAAAAAACTGGCGTCAGTGCAAAATGATTGGCTGCAGAACCATGTTTTGGAAGGATTGTGCAGGGTGCGTGCTGTGAACTTTCTTATTCCCTTCTGTTTGCAGCTAGATTATAATGGCTTTGAAATCAATTTTTTGACAGTTTAATAGATTTTGAGGAGTCGATTTTTTCAGTGGCTCAATTTCGATATCAGGCCGTGAATCGAACCGGCAAAAAATTGCGGGGAACGATTGAAGCGGTGGATCAGTCGGCTGCCGTCAGCGAACTGCGCAAATCGGGACTGTATCCCACCAAACTGATCGCCGCTGCGGGAAAAAGCATCTTCCGACAAGAACTGCACCTCGGTTTTCTGTCCGACCGTCGGGTGAAACTGCAGGATATTGTTCCGTTCTGCAGGCAGTTTGCCACCTTGGTGCGGGCCGGCGTATCGTTGAACAAATCACTTGAAGTGTTGATTGCGCAAACAGGAAATAAAACACTGAAACAAGCTCTGCAGCACGTGCAGGACGATGTACGGCAAGGAATATCCCTGCAAGAAGCATTTTCCAAACATCCGAAAGTGTTTCCCGAGATGTTTGTCAACATGGTGGGCGCAGGGGAATATTCGGGACAACTGGAAACGATGCTGGAGCGGTTGGCCGTTTTTTTCGAGCGGCAGCATGCAACTTCGCAAAAAATGGTTTCCGCGCTTACCTATCCGTTTACAGTATTCATCATCGCCATTGGCGTCAGTATCTTTTTGCTCGTGTCGGTGGTGCCGAATCTTGCTCAAACATTTGCCGAACAGGGCGTCAATTTGCCGCTGCCGACCCGAATTGTATTGGGAATCAGCCATTTTCTGGTTGATCAATGGTACTTGGCCTTAGGGATTGGATTGGCGATCGTGCTGACGGCAGGCAGCTTTATTCGGTCGGATCGGGGGCAATTGTTCTGGGATACCTGGATCCTGCGCATCCCCGTGTTCGGCACCCTGTATCGAAAAGGGGTCTTGGCACGTTTTGCGCGAACCTTCTCCACGCTGGAAGGCAGTTCGGTACCGATTCTGGAAGTGTTGGATTTAATCAAACGTGTCATCGGCAACCGGTTGTTCGATCAGGCCCTTACGGAAGCGCAGCAAAACCTTCGCAAAGGCGAACGGATTTCGGAAGCCCTGGACAACCATCCCATCCTGTTTCCCGCGATAGTGACGCAAATGGTGGCGATCGGCGAAGAAACGGGTGAAATGGAGAGCTTGATGGGGAACCTGGCCGATTTTTACGAGGCGGAAGTGATTGAAATGTCGTCCCGGCTCAGTTCGCTGCTTGAGCCGTTGATGATTATGTTCTTGGCGGGAATTGTAGGGATGATTATTTTATCGGTGTATCTACCGATGTTTACAATGATGAACTTTGTCCGATAGCTGCCTGTGGTGCGATCCCAATGGGCGGCAAACCATAAAATTCTGGGGCAAAAGGGTGAGGAATATGGTGGAAATCAATGGACAAGCTGTGCAAGAGGCTGCGCAGGCAGGGTCTGTTCAGCAAAAGCGCAAGCGGGAAAAAGGCTTTACGTTGATTGAGATGATGGCGGTTGTAATTATCTTGGCCATTGTCGGAGGCGTTGGATTTGTGGCTGTCAATAATCAGGTTGAGAAATCGCGAAAAAGCAGTGACGCAGCCAACATTAAAGTGATTGTCGACGCTGCGCAGCAATACTATCTTGATACTCCGAACATGACATCGACTACCGGCGCTTCTGCTGATTGGGTGAAGACTAATCTGGTTCCTGGATATTTAAGCAAAGAACCTATGGATCCATGGGAGAAAGCAGCCTATAAAGTAACGATTGCAGCCCGAACTGCTGGAACTTCAGACGGAACGATTACGGTTGAAAGTCCTCATACCGGCGGAGCAGATACAGTAACGGTTACCTTGTCAAAATAAGATCTGCAGCGCTGTTGCCCTCATCAAAAATGGGGGCTCTCTCGTTTTATGAAAATCTATAAAAGTATAGGTTGATAAACTTTGATGGTTTATACATTGATTTATTTCGTTGTTCTCGGCCTGATCATCGGCTCCTTTCTCAATGTGGTCGCCTATCGCATTCCGAGGGGAGAATCGATCGTGAGGCCTCCTTCTCATTGTCCTCATTGCCACACGCGACTGCGAGCTTTGGATCTGGTTCCGATGGTGAGCTGGCTGATGCTGCGCGGACGTTGTCGGCACTGCTGCGCGCCGGTACATTGGCAGTATCCCGTTGTGGAAGCGGTGACAGGGCTGCTTTTGGGGGGGGTCGCGTGGCGTTACGGATGGTCGTGGGAAACGTTGTTGGGAGTCGTGTTTGTCAGTTTCCTTGTTCCGCTGTCGGTTATCGATTTGCGTGAAATGCTGCTTCCCAACGTGTTGACGTTTCCCTTATTTGGCATGGCTTTACTCGGCCGTTTATGGATCGGTGACGAACCGTTCTGGATGTATGCGGCCGGCAGCGCGGCAGGGGCGGGAACCTTGCTGTTCTTGGCCTGGCTGAGTCCTCGGCTGTTTGGCAAGGAAGGAATGGGACTTGGAGACGTCAAATTGATGGCCGGAATTGGGCTGATGGTCGGATTGCCGGGGGCGATTTTGACGCTTTTTGCCGCTTCTTTGACAGGGGTTGCGGCAGGTTTTGCGCTGAGACGGTCGAATTTTGTAAAAGAAGGTCATATTCCCTTCGGTCCGTTTCTGAGTCTGGGCGCGGTTATTGCCTATCTGTACGGAGATTTGTTCATAACTTGGTACTTGGATCTGTTGATGTAAGTATCGAAGGGGGGACAGACGTGACCGGCACCGGCGACAAAGGGTACACCTTGGTTGAAACGATGGCGTCCTTAGCCATTGTCATGATTCTGTTTCTCCCGCTCATGGGATATTTCACCGACGGATATCGCCATGTGTTTCAGGGAGGCCAGAAAACGCAGGTTGCAGCCGAAGCTGAGCGGGCAATGGAAGCCTTATATGCCTGGATGGTACAGCAGCAGGCAAATGGAACTCTCTCGCAAAACGGCGAGGCGATTGCAGTCGCTCCTGCCGTCCTGCAGTTTCAGCCTGCTTCCGGGATGGAAACAGATATTCGGTATATGTTTGAAGACGATCTTCACGGGTGGCGCACCCAGGTAGCCGCCCGGTGGAAACCCAACGGATCCGAACAAGAACAGACGTACACATTGACTTCTTTTTTTGGAGATTACAACCATGCGAAACGATAGGCCGGAACAAGGGTATACCTTGGTCGAAATGATGGCGGCGCTGCTCGTGGCCCTCTTGGTCCTAGGGCTGGTGTTCACGATTCGTCAATACACAGAGAAAGCGGAGCGGGCCATCCTTGCGCAAACGGACCTGCAGGAACAACTGCGCCAAATCGAAGAATTATTGGTTCCTGCCATTCGGGACAGCGATTCGATCGTGACTGGAGCAGAAAGTGGCGAGACCGTAATCACGATTCGACAGACAGGTGAAGCGCCGGTTGTATTGGCCGTGATCCGTTGGAATCCGACTGCTCAAACCTTGAACATCCGTAAAAACGACCCGACCTTTCAACGGACATTCGAACATATCAGCCAGTTTTCCTTTACAATGACAAATCAAATGGTGCACGTTCAAGTGGAAGGCCGGAACGAGGGCCGCTCCTTTCGTTATTCGTTTTCCGCTTCACCACGACTCTAGATTTTGTATCGGCATGGATGGAGGGCTCTTCCAATGCGCGTCTTGGCCTCAGCTTCAGCTGCAACGTCCAAAAAAGAATCGGGCTATACGCTGGTTATCGTGCTGATGATCTCGGTCATTCTGCTGACCCTGCTTGCAGCGGTCAGCACTGTGGTCATGGCGGAAGCAAAGGGCGCCGACCGGCAGGCCCAGAAGAAACAGGCCTACTATTTGGCGGAAGAGGGCATTGAACGCACCATTGCAGCTTTATTTCAGTCAGTTAAAAGTTCATCGGTTCCCACCGATCAGAGCACCCTCGACGCTTGGCTGGACAGTCTGGGGCTGCCGTGGAATGAGGCCAATCCGGCCGGAACCATCGAGATGCAAGCGGTGTACCAAGGTCAGGGGCTTATTCAATTGACCTCCATTGCAAAGCTTGAACATTCAAATGTCCAACAGCAGATTGAGACAACCATTCATTTATCGGGATTGCCGAAGTTTTTGACATATTCCGTAGGGGCAGGCGAAGAGTTTGAGCTTGAAGGCAATCCGCGCCTCACTGTAAACGGAAGCCTGTATATGAATGGGGAAGCAAAGCTGAAAAACGGTCTCATCATTACGAATGGCACCCTCGATCTTGGTCCTGACGCCAAGGTGAAAGAGGGAGATCTGAAAAATTACACCGTCCGTTCCCTGCAAACAGCGATTGACCTGCCTTCCTATCAAGAGTTGTACGATCAAGTCAAGGATTATGCTGTTGTAGAGACGAAAGAAACAATCAAGTTGTCCGAACTGATCCGTCAACCGCAAAAAATTGTGTTTGTCGAACGGGATGTTCATCTGATCATCGATACGGACACTGATCCTTCCCAATCGCTTCTCATCGTTGCCAAGGGAAATATCGAAGTGAAGCCGCAGGAAGGCAAACAAAAAGACACCCCATTTCGGTCCTTTTCAGCGTTCCTGTATGCTCCTAATGAAAGCATTAACTTTGCCTTGGATGAGTTCCATTTGACAGGCGGACTTGTCGCCGGGGAAAAGATTGAATTCAAAGGCGGCCAAGGCAATACCAAGATGGAAATTACCTACGACAATCAATTGTTTTCCAGTCAAGGAATCGGAGAGGTGCTCGGGTTTGCCGATTCGGAACCGACAATTGCAAGTCGTCGCTCCAGATAAGGATGTTGTAGCAAAACAGGGAGGCTGCCCATGGCTTTTGCATTTCGGCGTCATTCGGGAATTGGCATCAGTTTATTTAATGACCGCTTGGAAGTCGTACGGGTTGAGAACAACGGGGGAGCTGTCGATTATCAAACCCACCGGTTGTTTCAATGCTTGCGGGAGGTCTACGACAACGGGAGAATTCTTGATGCGAAACGGTTTGCCGCCGGTCTCAAGCATGTGTTTCATGATTTGGGGCTGCCCAAAAAAGGCATCACGTTAAGCCTTCCCTCTTCCACCACCATGATTCGAACCCTGGCGATGCCGCGGATAAACAGGAAACAAATGAGACAACTGCTGGATTTTCAGCTGCAGGATGATCTGCGCTTGCCGTTTGCCGATCCGGTCTATGATTTTGATTACTTTCCCGATCCGGTCGTTTCCGATCCGTCGCAACGCAACGAATCGAAACCGGACGAAGTTCAGATCCTGCTGGTGGCCAGTCCTAAGGATCTGATCCAAGGATTAACACAAACCTTTCGCAAAGCGGGACTTGGCTTGGCTGCCATAGAACCGAAAGGACTCAGCATTTTGCGGGCGATGAAAGCCACCCGCCTCCTTCCGCTGGAAGGGACGATTCTGATCGAGTTTGAAGCAGAGCGGGTAGATGCCCATTTTTACGCGAATGGCGGCCTGTTAATGACCCGCTCGTTAGACGTGAATCCGGAGCAGTACGCGCAAACTGCCGCCTCGAATCCCGAGGCTAAGCTTGCTGAACAGCCGCCAGCCAAAACGGACGCATTTCAGGCAAGCGGGAATGCGTGGTCGTTGTTGGACAGTCTCGATTCTGAGGCCGGAGTGCCTGCTCTTGCTGCCGATTTGGGCTATCAGTTTGAACGCTGGCTGTCGTTTTTTCATTATTCTCTGAACCAACGCAATGTGTCGATGAAGCACGTTTGGATATCAGGACGAGCCGCCAAAGCGGAACTGCTTGCCGCTCATCT
>JAGVBM010000247.1 GCA_020059765.1 Bacillota bacterium | reverse complement strand
TTCACCGTATCGCTGAACACTTCGCTCCAGCTCGGTTTTTCCAAGAAACGGGCGATCCGGCCGTCTTCCCGCGTCATGACGACCCCAAATTCAAGGGGAACGTCCACCTGCGTCAACACCAAGGTGCCGATCGCCTGTTTCGCTTTATGGTATTCGATCGCTTCTCCGAGATTGAAATCGGTTAAGGCGTCGCCGCTGATCACCAGAAAGGTTTCGTCCAAAAACTCTTCCGAGTTTTTCACGCTGCCCGCCGTGCCAAGCGGCGTCGTTTCCTCAAAATAATGCAGCCGTACGCCAAATTCCGATCCGTCGCCAAAATAATTTTTGATCATTTGCGGCAGATATTGAACCGTCACCGCAATCTCCGTAATCCCGTGCCGTTTCAGCAATTCGATGCCGTATTCCATGCAGGGACGGTCCAACAGAGGCACCATCGGTTTCGGCAAATGACAGGTCAACGGACGCAAACGGGTTCCTTTTCCTCCGGCCATGATCACAGCTTTCATCCGTTTCACTCATCTCCCCCAAATAGGCTGCTGTCTTTGATTGTCGCAAGGCAACAGTTGTTCATACAAATTGATCGTCTGTCGCGCAATATGCTGCCAGTTGTAGCGTTCCATTTCTTTTGCCGCCGTGAGGTTCATGGCAACCGCCCATATCGGGTCATCCAGCAGCCTGTTCACCTGCAAAGCGAGGGAATCGGCTTCCGCAGCGTACATTTTCAATCCGTTTCGCTCGTGTTCCACCACGTCGGCAAGCCCCCCCACATCCGACACCACGACCGGCGTTCCGACAGCCATCGCTTCCAGAACGACAATGCCAAACGGTTCGTACAGACTGGGGAAAACGGCGACTTCCGCCAATTGATACAACCGATTGCGTTCCGCATCCGACACGAATCCGGCGAACAATACTTTTTCCCGAATTCCCAACTCTTCCGCCTGCCGTACCAGTTCTTCCCGCGCCGGACCTCTCCCGGCAATCACCACCTTTACCTCCGGATGTTTCGCCAGGATGGACGGCACCGCCGCCAGCAAGGTATGAACCCCTTTTTCCCTGACCAATCGACCGACAAACAAGACGATTCGTTCCTGTTCCAGAGCATAGGGTTCCTGGGTTGAGGTATCTGCGGCATTCACCTGCAGCCATGCCGGATCGACCCCATTCGGGATGACTTGTATCTTGTCGGCCGGCAATTGAAAAATCGTCTCCACTTCTTGCCGCATATAGCTGCTGCAGACGATCACCGACTGAGCTTCGTAGGTGAGCCTCCATTCCCGTCCATGGATGTACCGCTGCAAGTCGGTATGAATTCCCTGATTGCGGCCATGCTCTGTTGCGTGAATCGTGGCCGCGAGAGGCAATTGGAAGATCTCCTTGATGGTTTTCGCCGCATAAGCCACCAGCCAATCGTGGGCGTGAACCAAATTGAACCGGAGTCCCGAATCGATCAACGCCTGGCACAGGTCGATCATCATCAGGTTCATCTGAAAAGCCCAGTGAACAAATTCATCCCCATCCGGCTTCATCACATGCACCCGATGGACATGCACGCCTTCGACCCGCTCATAAGGAGGAGATCCTGCGACTTCAGTCGTCACCACGTGCACATCCCATCCCTCCCGCACCAAATAGCGGGACAGATCGTACACGTGCCGGGACAGTCCGCCTACGGTCAACGGGGGAAATTCCCAGGACAGCATCAAGATTCGCCGATCCGATCCGGCTGGGGAACCCTCCAAAGGGATTGCCTCCTGCTGCGCTTCAGGATCGGGCAGTGACTGCGATTCCCATTGCCACACCCGGTACCGGGGCCGATATACCTGGTAGTCGATCTCGGGAAAAATGGGGTCCAGTTCTTCCGCTTCCCTCAACCACGTTTCGTCAATCCATCCGGATTTGAGCATGTCATACAGGCGGGTAAACCGATTCACATGATATTTGGTGCGTTTGATCGCGTAATCGACCATCGTTTGCGTGTCCATAATGAACGCCCAATCACTGCTTTGAGCCAGCATCAGCTCCCGTGCCGCCTGATTCAGCGCACGCCGCTGCAAGGAATTGGCTTCCCTGAACCTGTCGGCCAATTCGATCATTTGCCGTTCAGCCATGTGCAGGGCCGGATAGATCCAATCATTGGCTCCTTGCAGCCAGACTTCCGCGAATCCGCTGCGTCCCCAGGTTGACATGGAAAGTTTGACGGATTGATAGTCGTCATAGAGATTCAGATATTCGGACGGCGTAATCGTTTTGATCACATTCTGGTCAAAATGGATCTTCCGCAGCAGCATGTCGATCCAAATCGGACCTTCATACCACCAGTGTCCGAACAACTCCGCATCGTAGGGCGCCACGACAATCGGTTTTCGCCCGATTTGGGCCGACCCATGCTCGATTTGTTTTTCCCGGTTGAACATAAAATTCCCGGCATGCTCCGCCGCTTTTTCCCTCGCCCGGTCGGGATCATAGATCTCTTTGTGATCCCCTTGCCCCGTAATGCGGAAATATTTGATGCCTGTATTCACGCGAATGCCTTTTGGATGAATGTACGGTTGGATGATTGCAAAATCCAGATCGTACCCGATATCCCGATAATACTCCCGGTACTCGTAATCTCCCGGGTATCCTTCCCGGGAGCTCCAAACCTGTTTTGAAGATTCCTCATCACGAGGAAAAGCGGCTATGCCGTGAGGGGTGACTACAGGTGACAGCGTGCCGAAGACCGGCGCCGGTTCGGCTGTCCCTGCACCATGACTGTCCGTAAAGAAAAATTCGATCCCGCACTCGCCGAGAATCTGACCCACCATCGGGGTATAGCCGCATTCCGGCAGCCAGATTCCCCGCGGACGACGCCCAAAAAATGTTTCATGGGCAGCGATTGCCGTTTGAATTTGTGCGCGGACCGCCTCTTCCGTCATGAGCAGAGGCAAAAACGCATGGGTGGCGGCGGATGTGAGAATCTCCAATCTGCCGAGTTCCTGCATCTCGCGAAACGCCTGCAGCAGATTGCCTTCATAACGCAGGTAGAACTCGCGGATCCCGCTGAATTTTTCCCGGTAATGGAGCGCCAGTCTGTGATACTCCGTATCTTTTGTGCGCTCCGTTTCTTTCTCCGCCAACTCGATCAATTGGTTCAGATGAGCCAAATACCTCTGCTGCAATAACGAATCGCGCAGCATGCTGGCAAGTGTTGGGGTAATCGACATGGTGATGCGATAGTCGACTTCGTCGCGAATCAGTTCTTGATACACCTGCAAGAGGGGAATGTAGGTTTCGGTAATGGCTTCAAACAGCCATCGTTCTTCAAGATAGTCCTCACGTTCCGGATGCCGGACAAACGGCAGGTGCGCGTGCAAGACAAGTGCCAAATAGCCTTTTTCCATTAAGTTCTTCCTTTCTTTCGTTCCACAACACGGTATCCGTCGAACGAATCGATCCACTGCGCAACAGGATTGGAAAAAGGAGCCACGCGGCGCAGTACATCGGCTGCTTCCACTGCTTCCACTGCTTCCTCTGCTTCCACTGCTTCCACTGCTTCCACTGCTTCCACTGCTACCACTGCTTCCACGGCTTCCCCGGCTTCC
>JAGVBM010000392.1 GCA_020059765.1 Bacillota bacterium | reverse complement strand
CTGATTGCCAACCAAAGTTTGGACTACGACATCGACAAAACAGGTCTGGCCGATGAATGGTACAAGCCCAGCAGTTCGACAACCGGGATTTCCATCGACTACAGCCAGCATATACTTGGCGTTGCATCTGAAAGGATCGACGGCGATCCAAGCACTCCGAAATATGTGGTGCAAACCCTTGCCATGAGCGGTCCGAAAGGAACCAAGTTTAACTTATCCGGATGGGGAAAACAGCAAAACGCGTCTACCACAAGCGGAGAATGGTCTTTGCAGCTGGTGCTTGATCACACAGACGCTACAACCACCTATCTCAAGATCCCATTCCAGCCGAGTCTGACCGATTGGCAGCAGGTATCCCGGGTTGTGGAAGCTCCGAAAGATTTCTATCAGGCGTCGGTCAAGCTTGTGTTTGACGGTATGCCGGTAGGTTCCAGCGCCTGGTTTGACGATATTAAACTGAATGTGTTAAATGTACCGTCTTCCACGATCTCAGCATACAATTACGCGGACAACTCGTCGTTTGAATACGATTATGACAGCACCAGTTGGCCGGATGGCTGGTATCGTTCCTCTGGAAATGGGACCTTGACGGGCCAATGGGTCGATCTGACCACATCAAACGGAAACGTCTATACCGGCGCTCGTTCCATCAAAATGACCAACCCCACCAGTTGGGAAAGCGCCACGCGCACCGATGAAAAGGTGCCGTTCGACAGCAGCAAAACCTATACGGCTGTCGGATATATCAAAACGGAGAATGTATCATCTTCGGCTGTCGTGTTGGTGCACGCCTACGATGCGAATGACACTTGGTTAGGGGAAGTGGCTTCCCAAACCGTATCCGGAACGAAGGATTGGACCCGAGTTTCGGCCATTGTCAATTCGTCCAATGTGCCTTCCGGAACCGTGAAACTGGCGGTTGGCGTGCAGATGCGGGCAGGTACCGGGACCTCATATTTTGATAACGTCCGCCTGCAGGCCGGAGATTTCCGTACCCAACTGGGGTATGATGCAAATGGGAACTATGTCACAAGCATCAAAGATCCCCTCGGAAATCAGGTCAGCTTGTCCCCGGAAGCCACAACCGGGAATGTCAAATCCTTTACCAACGCATTGGGGAGCCAGTATTCGTATGGCCATGACATGATGAACCGGCTCACCACGTTTACATTCCCGTACCAGGGGGCGATTGGCTCTCCGGTTGTCAACAAAACCTACTCGTATCAGTACGACAGCAACGGGAACTTGCAGTCGGTGACTGATCCGAACGGGCAAACCTGGGTGAATTTCACCTATAACGAACTGAATCAAGTCAAGCAGTTCACGGAACAGGTGACAATCGGTTCGAATACCTATACCAACCTGTGGGGATATCAATACGATACGTCAGGCCGTCTGTCGAAGGGGACGCTTCCTTCCGGGCAATTTGCAAGTCTCGCCTATGACAACGCCGGACGTTTAACACAAGTGGATTTCGGCAATGGATCTACCGTATCGAAAAGCTTCCCCTACGGGTATGACCTGAACGGGAACCTGACCCGCTTTGGCGGCTATACGGCTGAGTACGACAACATGAACCGGGCGACGAAGGTGACCGAATCCAACCCGGACAATTATCTGCAAAACACCTATGATGCCGGGGGCCAGCGGACCCAACTGAGCGTTCACTGGGGAGTTAACGTCTGGGACTATGAATATTGGTACGACAGCATCGGTCGCGCCAAGACGTTCCATGATGTAACGGCCAACCGGGATTCCCGCTACCTGTTTGACGAATCCGGCCGGATGGTCAAGGCGTATAACAGCAATGGATTTGGCGGAAGAATTGGAGATTGCGGAATCATAAACTATTCTTCAAGAATACGTCTGTTCTGTTTTCGGACACTAATTCGCTTGACCATGGATCCACGAGATTTATGACGCATCAAGAAGAAAGTTTTTATTGGTTAAATATTGTCCACAACAAACAAAGCACTCCAAAGAACTTTGGGGTGCTTGTTACAATAACATGATCCAGTTCCTTTTTGCATACAAAATCCGAATGATCGTTACTTTTTTTCGGCTCTCATCCACCACGTAAAAGATCAGGTAGCTATCAACGAAGAACTTTCGAATCCCCAGTGCAGCCAATGTTTCATCCTGGACGTAGCCATTACGTAAAGGAAATAGTTCTAGTTCAGTAACAGCATCGATGATTTTGTTTATCATTTTTTGAGCGATAAACGGTTCCTGAAGTTCTCGGGCAATATAATCAGTAATGCCTTGCAAATCCGCTTCAGCTGATTGAGTAATCAGGATTTCATATCGATTCACTCTGATATCCTCTTTTGAATATCATTCACAGCATCGCGAAACGATCTCACATTATCCGTGTTCATTCCCTCCAAGCCTTCTATGATCAGCTTGGTCAATTCAAACTTACCTACGAGTTTTTCGTAAGTCTCGATACTCATTACGGCCAAATCGCCTTTTCCGTTCTTTGTAATGTAAACAGGCTCAGCATATTTATGACAAAATTCTGATATCTCATTATAGTTATTTCTGAGATCAGAGCTTGGTCTGATGGTTGGCATAATTAAATCCTCCCAGTATGATATATCATAATTATAGCTAAATTTCGATAAGACGGCAACAAAAGACGTATCCGGCACAAAGGATTGGACGTGCGTTTCAGTCGTTGTCAACTCGTCCAATGTGCCTTCCGGCACAGTCAAACTGGCGGTTGGCGTCCAGATGCGGGCAGGAACAGGTGGTCTAAGCGTTTGTCAATCACAGCAACGATTTCTTTTAGGGATTCAACATCACCTTGCAGCTTACGAACGTCTAAGGTAAGTGCGTCGATTTTAGCATCTTTTGTCTTTACCCGTTCTAATATTGCATTCAACAACATCTTAACTTCTTCGTCCATCAGATCACCTTCTCCCTGATCAGCATTATCTCAACCATAATACAATCCTTCATCTTCAAGAAATTCCCTCCTCAAAATTACAAAAGTTTTACAATTCACAAACTTTTTCTTTATATCCCTTTGATACGCTCGAATTGACAAACAAAAAAGGAAAAGAGGGAACTGACGAGTGGTGAGATGTCCGATTTGCTCTGAATTGTTGGAAGAATTGACAACCATTCATTGTCGAAGCGTGCATGGATTGCCGAAGCAGCAAGTCATCGAACGGTATGGAAAACCTCAGTCTCTTTTCGCGGTGTATACGGCAGACTCGAACCATCAAACCGGCCATGTGATCAGCAAACGAGATTTTCCAAGCGGTCAACAGTTTACGGATCGAGTCCGGTCAAAAAAACGGAAGTTTCGCAGTGACCGGTAAGCAGATGAAACGGAAAACCGGATGATTTGAGAAAGGTGTGTTGATATGAGTCAAGCTGCAGAGCATGTAAAACCGCAAGTCTCGCCGCTGATCGTCAAACTGGCGGACAATCCGGAGGAAATTGAGCAAGCATTGCGGTTGCGATATCAAGTATTCGTGGAAGAGGAGCATAATTTGCTTCTGTATAACGAAGCCGGCATTGAGACCGACCGGTTCGACAGCGATTGCGATCATCTGATTGTAAAAGACACGGAAACAGACCGGGTGGTAGGCACCTATCGGCTGCTGCCGGGAACCCGGGCCTTGCAAGGGCAAGGGTTTTATTCGGAAACGGAATTTAACTTGACCGAATTTCAGGCTTATAAAGCACAGTCCTTGGAATTGGGGAGAAGCTGTGTCGCATCGGAATACAGGGGAAGCAAGGCCATTCAACTGTTATGGGAAGGCATTGCAGACTATGTGACGGAACACGGGTTTTCCTATCTGATCGGCTGTGCCAGCATCAGAGCGCAAAACATTGACGAACTGAACAAGATGTACAGTTACTTGCTGCAAAAAGAGGTTCTGACAGAACGTTTCGGCATCAAGCCCTTGGCTGACCATCAGATCAAAGGGCTGCAACAAGTCGAACTTGCCGGTGACGAGAAAGAGATTTTTCGGCACTTGCCGCCGTTGATGAAAGGGTACCAATGGCTGGGGGCGGAAATCGGCGGAATG
>JAGVBM010000293.1 GCA_020059765.1 Bacillota bacterium | reverse complement strand
TATACGCATAAACAATTTGTTTCCCTTTGCTAATTTTATAAAGAGGCGGTTGTGCAATATAAATGTATCCCGCATCGATCAAAGATTTCATATAGCGATAAAAGAACGTTAAAAGCAAAATCCGGATATGGGAACCATCCACATCTGCGTCTGTCATAATCACGATCTTGTGGTAACGGGCTTTGGAAATGTCGAAATCCTGTCCGATTCCCGTCCCGATTGCCGTAATAATTGCGCGAATTTCCGTATTGGAAAGAATTTTGTCCAGGCGCGCTTTTTCAACGTTAATAATTTTTCCTCTTAGTGGAAGAATCGCTTGGAATTTACTGTCTCTCCCCTGCTTCGCGGAACCTCCGGCCGAATCCCCCTCCACAATATAAACCTCAGATATGGAGGCGTCCCGTGATGTGCAATCCGCCAATTTTCCCGGTAGAGAACCAATTTCCAGTGCGTTTTTCCGCCTTGTCAAATCTCGGGCTTTACGGGCAGCTTCCCTGGCTCGTGCAGCCATTAAAGATTTTTCAATGATCTTTTTTGCAGAGGCTGGATTTTCGTTTAGGAAATCGCTAAACTTGTCGGCAAACACAGATTCCACAATTCCTCGCACTTCCGAATTTCCCAATTTGGTTTTTGTTTGGCCTTCAAACTGAGGCTCAGGAATTTTCACCGAGAGGACGGCCGTTAGTCCTTCCCGCACATCATCCCCAGTCAAACTGGAATCGTTTTCCTTGATCATGTTCGTGCGTTTTCCATAATCGTTGATCACGCGAGTGAGAGCACTTTTGAATCCGACTTCATGCGTCCCTCCCTCATGCGTGTTGATGTTGTTGGCAAAGGAGTAGATATTGCTCGCATACCCGTCATTGTACTGAAGTGCGATTTCCGCAACAATTCCGTCCTTTTCACCCGATACAAAAACAGGATCATGCAACATTTCTTTGTTCTGGTTCAAAAATTCGACATACGAAGCAATACCGCCTTCGTAGTGAAACGTTTGCACTTTGTCTTGTCGCTCATCAGCCAATGTAATGCTGATGCCGCCGTTCAAAAAGGCAAGTTCACGCAGACGGGATTGCAGTGTTTCATAAGAGTACTCCGTTATTTCAGTAAAAATTTCGGGATCCGGCTTAAAGGTGACCATCGTTCCCGTTTGCTCGGTGTCCCCGATGACTTCAAGGGAAGTAACCGGTTTGCCCCGTTCATATCGTTGTTTGTATATTTTTCCATCACGGTGTACCACCACAATCAACCATTCGGAAAGTGCATTTACGACTGACGAACCCACTCCGTGAAGTCCGCCCGATACTTTATATCCTTCACCGCCGAATTTGCCTCCGGCATGGAGAACAGTCAAAACCACTTCTACAGTGGGAATCCCCATTTTCGGGTGAATTCCTACCGGAATCCCGCTCCCATTGTCACGAACGGTCACACTGTTGTCAGGATGAACCGTGACGTCAATCGTATCGCAGCGTCCTGCGAGTGCTTCGTCGATACTGTTGTCGACAATCTCCCAAACAAGATGATGCAAACCCCTTGCGCTGGTCGAACCGATATACATACCCGGTCGTTTACGGACGGCCTCAAGCCCTTCCAGCACCTGTATTTGGGACTCGTCATATACGTGCGTCTCTTGCGTCATCAATGTCCCTCCGATTCCATATCATACCTGTAAAGTTTATCATAATCGTTTATTACACGCAAAAAAACAAGGAATTTATACAAAAAAAAGCTTCAATTGAAACATTTGACGACAAACCCGCGATTGAAATGAAGAAGCACGCGTTTCTGCGTGCCGGAGCATAATCCCCTATTATTTTTCGTCAAGTTCCGAGACAAAGCCTGCTCGTTTTTTTAGAGTCAGGGAAGAAATTGGCGAAAAATATACTTTCTGATTGGTAACGACAAATGACTTGCTGTCATTTTCGTCAATGACAACGACAAATCCTTCTTCTTCCGCAACATTTAAAAATTCTTTCGTACTGTCTGCCGAATCTTTCATCTTCAGATCCAAAATTGCAATTACGTCCTTATTCGGAACCATTACGTCTCCGCCCAAATGAATAAACAAGTGCATTCCTACCTCCTTTCAACGACCATGATTATGCACGGAGCAAGATGCCCTGCTGAACCCGGTAAACGACTGCTTTTTCCCGCATCAGTTCTTCGAGCCCATAAGTCATGGTTGTGGTAATCAAGGTTTGCACCTTCTCCCCCATGCTTTCCAACAAGTGAAGCTGTCTCATTTCATCCAATTCGGATAATACGTCATCCAACAGCAATACAGGATACTCACCGACTTCTTGCCTGATCAAATCGATTTCCGCAAGTTTCATCGAAAGTGCAGCCGTTCGCTGCTGCCCTTGTGATCCGAAAGTATTTACATTTTTTCCGTCAATCCGCACTTCCACATCATCCCGGTGGGGTCCAGCCGATGTTGAACCCCGGCGAAAATCTTCTCTCTGTTTGTCTGCCAACTGTTGCTGAAAACGTGACGGCAACTCATCCACCGAAGGAACATCTTCAAACAAAGAACTTTTATACTGCAGCGTCAGCTCTTCGCCGCCCGATGTGATCCGTTGATGGATACTCGCCGAAAATTCCTGCAATTTGGAGACAAACTCCAATCGTTTGCGAATCAATTTGACCCCGTATTCAATCAATTGTTCGTCCCAGACGGCAAGCGTATCAATCATTTTTTTGTCCGGACGGTCGCTGTTTTTGAGAATATTGTTCCGCTGCTGCAGCACTTTTTGATATTGGGCCAGATTATGCAGGTATTGAGGACTCATCTGACCAAGCTCGATATCCAAAAATCGCCGCCGCGCCTGAGGTCCTCCCTTTACCAGCATCAAGTCTTCAGGCGCAAACAAGACCACGTTTAAATGTCCGATAAAATCACTGATTCTTCGCTTTTCCAACCCATTGATGCGAACCTTCTTGCCATGTTTCATAATACGAAGATCGAGTGATGACCTGCGCTGTTGACGTTCCAATTCCCCCGCTACAAAAGCGGATTCGGCTCCCCAACGGATCATTTCCGAATCCTTGCCTGCACGGTGGGATTTAGCCAAGGCAAGCATCAACACACTTTCCAAGATGTTCGTTTTCCCCTGTGCGTTCTGCCCCACAAAGATCGTAACATGCGGCGACAACGATAATGAGAGGGAGCTGTAATTGCGAAAATCATGAACTTCCAGTTTATGAAGTATCATACCGGTTCCTTGCCCATAAGGATCAGTTTTTCATACCCTTCGATTTGCAAGATGTCACCCGCACGCAGTTTTCGTCCACGGCGATTTTCCCGTTCCCCATTGACGCGAATCAGGTGTTCGGCCAGAAATGGTTTGACTTCCCCGCCGGAACTAATAATATCGGCGAATTTTAACAACTGTCCCAACGTAATTTCATCCGAATTGAGTCTGATTTCTCTCGTCAAGTCCTGACCTCCTAATAGATCCTGACAGGAAGTATGAGATGGAGATAGTTTGGATTCTCAATTTGATTAATCAAGAAAGGACTCATCGAACCGGTAAACTGAATTACGATTTCTTCACTTTCAATCACTCGCAACGCATCAATCAAATACTTGGCGTTAAAAGCGATTAACAATTCTTCGCCGGAAACAGACCCATGACTGAGAGTTTCCGAAACTTTTCCGACATCGGGAGAGTTCGATGAGATTTCGACCAAATTCCGTTTGACGTCCAGTCTTACTACATTATTGTCATTATCCCGGGCAATTAATGCAGCTCGTTCCACCGCTTCCAACAGATCTTTTGAACCGACTCTGAATTCCGTCTTAAAAGAAGTCGGAATGATGCGGCTGGTATCCGGATATTGGCCGTCAATCAAGCGGGAATAAAACTGTGTATATTCCATTTTAAACAAGATCTGATTATCCGCAATCACTACATCGACCAAACTGTCATTATCCGGCAACAGTCGTCCCAATTCGGACAAACTTTTCCCTGGCACAATCACATTGGAAAAAGTCAAATCTGCAGGTGCCTCCACGCTGGCAACTCGCTGGGCAAGCCGGTGACTGTCAGTGGCGACAAAACGCAACTGTCCGTCTTTCAAGGACATGACGACACCCGTCAACACCGGACGAATCTCTTCTGTCGATATGGCTGGAACAGTCTGTCGAATCAAGTCCTTTAAGACCAGAGCCGGAAGACTGAATACTTGGTTTCCGTGTATGAGCGGCAGACGTGGAAACTCCTCCGCATGCAATCCGTGCAGATTGAATTCGGAAGATCCCGAACGGATCACAGTCAAATAGTTTTGTTTAACTTCGATTTCAACGCTGGAATGGGGAAGTTTTCGTACAATTTCCGACAAATAGCGGGCAGACAGAACGATCGCCCCTTCTTCCATGACCTGTAAAATCGGATCATTGTTGAGCAAAGCGGGCAGACTCGTTTCAATTCCCGTTTCCAAGTCAGTCGCTGTCATTTTGAGTCCCGTCTGATCCACCGCGATTTTAATACCCGATAAAATCGGGATCGTCGTTTTCGTTGAAACTGCCCGCTGGACAGTTTGTATGGCGGAAAGCAGCGAACTACGTTCTACAGATAATTTCACGTAATAAATCCTCCTTGTTGAATCATAAAAGTGTCCGTTGGAACATATCATATTTATGTTAGATATAAATCTAACCAGTAGTAATAGTAATAAGGCCTGTGAGTTTGTGGGTAACCCAGATGAAGGGTTCATTTGTCCACGCTTATTCGTGTGGATAAGTTGTTGATAAGAGTCCCCTGCCTGTCCACATTTTCAACTCAGATTTGGATCTTCTCTTTTAGTTCCTCTACCGTTTGCCGCAAGGAAAAGTTCTGTACCAATTCTTTGCTGATTTTTTCATGAGCGTGAATCACGGTGGTATGGTCACGACCGCCAAATTCATCTCCGATTTTTGGCAGTGAAAAATCGGTCAATTCCCTTGCCAAGTACATGGCAATTTGACGCGGGAAGGCAACAGCTTTTGTCCGTTTCTTTGCTTTGAAATCCTCAATCCGCAGATCGTAATATTCTCCGACAATCCTTTGGATGTCGGTAATGGTGATTGACTTTGGCCGCGAATCATGAATGATGTCTTTCAAAGCTTCCGCAGCCAAATCGGCGGACAAGTCGTGATTGATCAACGACGAATAAGCGACAACGCGAATCAGGGCACCTTCCAATTCGCGGATGTTCGTGTCAATCTTGTTGGCGATATACATGATTACATCGTTGGGAATGTTCAGTCCGTCAGCTTTTGCTTTTTTTAACAGAATCGCTACCCGCGTCTCCAAGTCGGGGGGTTGAATATCTGTGATCAGTCCCCACTCGAACCTCGAACGAAGCCGATCCTCCAGTGTCGGGATGTCTTTCGGCGGACGGTCACTGGAGATGATGATTTGTTTGCTTTCTTCATGCAGCGTGTTGAACGTATGGAAAAACTCTTCCTGTGTTTGTTCTTTTCCAGCCAGAAACTGAATATCATCAATTAACAAAACGTCGATACTGCGGTATTTGTTGCGAAAATCCTCGGTTCGGTTGTATTGAATCGCATTGATAAACTCATTTGTAAATTTCTCGGACGAAATATACATCACTTTCGCCGAAGGATTGTGCTCAAGCACATAATGGCCGATGGCATGCATCAAATGGGTTTTGCCAAGTCCGACACCCCCGTAGATAAACAGTGGGTTATACGCTTTGGCAGGCGCTTCCGCTACCGCAAGTGAAGCGGCGTGAGCAAATCGGTTGCCTGCACCGATGACAAATGTATCGAATGTATATTTCGGGTTCAAAGCAGAAGGTATGTACTCTTCCGAGAGATCCTTTTCCGCTCGGGCATTTGTTTCCTTTGTCCGACGTACCGCATTTGTTTCAAATTGGTCTTCGGAAATTTGCGGAATGACAAGTTTTATATTCATGTCTTTCATGGTAATGGCGGAAAGAGTTTCTTTGATAATTCCCAAGTATCTTGATTCCAGCCAGTCCCGGGAAAAGTCATTAGGGACACTGACAACCAACGTGTTGCCTTCGATAGATAACGGTTTGGTGGCTTTAAACCAAGTTTCAAAGCTGGGTTTGGACAATGTATGTTCCAACAAGGAAAGAGTCTTTTGCCAAAGGTCGCCGGCTTGTCGATCCATGGATCCAATATACCTCCTAATATGTATAACAATGAATCGAAAAGAAAAAAAAATCCACGGGTGGGAGTTCTTTTTCTGAAAGAACTGTGGATAAGCAGACGCGCGAAATTTGTCGTAATTTCGTATTGATGTACGGAATTTGAAAAACATATTGAGGAAATGTGGATAAAATAATTCCATGAGAGGATAAGTATTCACATAGTTATCCACAAGATGTGGATAACTATACGGTTTCGGAGAAGTTATCCACTACATTTGCAAAATCAATATAACAAAAATTCGTCCTTGACTGCAATGATTTTTTTTTACTTATCCACAAAACCGAGTCTACTCACATGTGGTCCTGCACAGGGGTGTGGATTGTGAATAAGATGTTGAAAAATATGTCGAACTTTGTGGATTTTCTGGACATGCTGTCGAAAGTTATTCACATAGTCGGTCTCAGGAACGTTTCTTGACATAGTGTCGGGAAACTGTCTATAATGTTTTAGTATGCGAATAGAGGGAAATTGATTTCCTTTGACTACTCATAAGCTTTCTTTTCTATATAGGGGGTGTAGCAATTATGAAGCCGACTTTTCAACCGAATGTTCGCAAGCGTAAGAAGGTTCACGGTTTTCGGAAACGGATGAGCAGCAAAAACGGCCGCAGGGTTTTGGCAGCTCGTCGTCGCAAAGGTAGAAAGGTACTGTCCGCATAGGCCACAAATTTGTGGTCTTTTTTTACATAAACTGATCAATTTCTCTTTGCATGTTGCCGGCGAAGCTTTTCAGTATAATTGAAATACGTTTAAAAAGCTGTCTTCTTCGCCATACTGAGAGGTAGTTATGAATAAAACGTTTCGTTTGAAGGATAATCGTGATTTTGGGCGTGTTTTTAAAGAAGGCAGATCATTTGCCAATCGTTTTATGGTGATCTACCATGCTCCGAACCGGTTGGATCATTATCGGGTCGGTTTTTCCGTGTCCAAAAAAGTGGGGAATGCCGTTGTCCGCAATAGAGTCAAACGTTTACTGCGTGAGGCATTCCGTCTGGAACTTGCGGATCCTGCACTTTCAGTGGATTTTGTGATTATTGCCCGACCGGCTGCAGCCGATCTCGGCTTTGACGAGATCCGCAAAAATCTAGTACACTTACTAGTAAAAACAGGGTATTTGAAAAAGGGTACATAAGATGAAACGATTGGTCATGGCACTTATCATGTTCTACAGAAAGTGGATATCCCCGTTGAAACCGCCTTCCTGTCGCTTTTATCCAACCTGCTCCGCATACGGATTGGAAGCGATTGATAAGCATGGTGTGGCACGGGGGGGCTGGTTGACAGTCAAACGGGTTGTAAAATGTGCGCCGTGGCATCCGGGTGGATTTGACCCGGTTCCGGAACCGAAAAAACGGGGATCACACTAGGAGGGACTATCATTTGCGGAAATTGGGACTATTTTCATTATTTGCTTTGTTAGCCATCGGAGCGACCGGCTGCGCACCCACTACAGGAGGTACGCTCGACCGTTCCAATATTTGGGGAAAGTTTGTCGGCATTATTTCCGACGGACTTGATTACTTTGCCAACTTGGTCTTGGACTATGGGATAGCGATCTTAATCGTTACACTGATTATTCGGATCATTATTTTCCCGCTGATGTTCAAGCAGCTGAAACATACGAAAGTCATGCAGGAAATGCAGCCGGAGATGAACAAGATTCGTGAAAAACATAAAAATGACCCGCAAAAAATGAACCAGGAAATGATGAGACTGTTCCAGGAGAAAGGAACCAATCCATTGTCGGGCTGTTTCCCGATATTGGTGCAGATGCCGATCTTGATTGCACTCTATCAGGCGATCATGTACAACCCTCATATTACCCAGGCGACCACGATTTTAGGCGGAATCACCCTCGGCAAACCGGAGCACTATGTGTTGCCGGCACTGGCAGCATTGACAACTTTTGTTCAGACTAAGATGACTATGGCAAACGCCAACGATCCGCAGCAAAAAATGCTGCTGTACATCATGCCGGGCATGATTTTCTTCTTTAGCTTTTCGTTTCCGGCCGCCTTGTCATTATATTGGGTATTCGGCAACCTTTTGACGATCATCCAGTATTACTTTTTGAAACCTCAGCGGGCAGCCAATCAGGGAGGCGCCACAAAATGAAAAAGGTAATCGCCACCGGGAAGACAATTGAGGATGCGATTCAAATTGCTTTAAGCAAGCTCGGAGTAACAAGGGATCAAGTGGAGGTCATTGTTCTGACGCAACCGTCTCGCGGCTTGTTTGGGTTGATCGGTGCGCGGGACGCGGAAATTGAAGCGATTGTACGTGACAGTATTGCGCTTGAAGAAATTCTTGAAGAGCAAGTGACGGTTGTTGATTCTCAGCCTGGTTCTATTGACG
>JAGVBM010000291.1 GCA_020059765.1 Bacillota bacterium | reverse complement strand
TCCTGGAAGGAATTAATCGTCTGGCGCATCAACACGGCGCGCTAGTCATTTACGACGAAGTGATCACAGCCTTCCGTTTCCATTACGGCGGCGCACAAGACATGCTCAACGTTTATCCGGACATGACCGCCCTCGGGAAAATCATCGGCGGCGGGTTGCCGATCGGCGCTTACGGCGGACGAAAAGACATCATGGAACAAGTGGCTCCATTAGGTCCGGCCTACCAAGCGGGTACGATGGCCGGCAATCCGGCCTCGATTCAAGCAGGCATCGCATGCCTGGAAGCATTGCGGGAACCGGGTGCTTATGAGCGGCTTGATCAATTGGGAGCCAGGTTGGAAGCCGGATTATGGGAGGCAGCCAAGGAATACGGCCATCCGATTACGATCAATCGGATCAAGGGGGCTTTAACCGTTTATTTTGGCCGGACCGAGCCGGTGCGCAATTACGCGGATGCGCAAGCTGCCGACGGAGAGCAGTTTGGCCGATTTTTCAAACTGATGCTGGATGAAGGCATCTGCCTGGCCCCTTCCAAGTATGAAGCGTGGTTCATCTCTACGGCACACACGCAAGAGGATATTGATGCCACAATTGCAGCGGCACGTCGTTCCTTTGCCAAACTGCCGCGCAATTAACTGCCATGTCATGTTGCTGTCCGCAATTAACCGGCGGTACAAGTTGCAAGAAGCGCTCCATCGGAATAGGCATGTGATACCAGAGTGTTTGCCTATACGAAAGGGGAAGCGGCATGGGAGTCGAATTGCTTGCCATCCATTGGATGTATTTGTTATTCATCCTGCTGATTATCGGAGTTATGGTTTTCCGGCGGGATACAACGCTGGTGAGTATCCTCGGCATATTCACGATTGCGCTGATGGCTGCCGGATCTGTTACAACGGCAGTCAGCAGCGTGTTTAACAGTTTCGTGTACGCCATTACCGAATTGTTGACCACGATCCTCGTTATCTGCATCATCGTTGCCATGAGTCACGTTTTGACAGCTTCCGGGGTGAATGAACTGATGATTCGCCCGGTTGCACGGCTGATTCGCAGCCCCGGCTTGGCTTATTGGATCATCGGCTTGATCATGATGGTCGTCTCCTGGTTTTTCTGGCCGTCGCCCGGCGTTGCGCTGATCGGTGCTGTCCTGCTGCCGATTGCTTTGCGCGTCGGGCTTCCGGCGTTAGGGGTCGCCATGGCCATGAACCTGTTTGGACATGGAATTGCCCTGTCCAGTGACTTTGTGATTCAGGGCGCCCCTTCCATCACTTCCAAAGCGGCCGGCATCCCCGTCGCCGATGTAATTTCTGCCAGCGTTCCACTGGTGTTTGTCATGGGTGCCGTCACGACCTTGATCGCTTATTGGATGTTACGGCGGGACATGAAATCGGGCGCCTTGACCGTCAATCAGACACAATTGGCCGAATTGCTAGCAGAGTCGCCGCAAACCCAGCCTTCCCTTCGTGTGAAATGGATCGCATCGCTGGTTCCGCTCCTCTTTCTGATCGATATTGCCGCCATGCTGGCACTGGATTTGAAGGGCGGCGACGCTACCGCCTTGCTTGGCGGAACGGCGACCTTCATCCTGATTGTCACCGCCCTCTCCCACCACCAGGAGAAACGGATGGAAAAAATTACAGAATATCTGATCCAAGGATTTCAGTTTGGTTTTAAGGTCTTTGGACCGGTCATTCCCATCGCAGCCTTTTTTTATCTGGGGGATTCCGGATTTGCCAAGATTATTGGCAATGCCCTGCCAAGCGGATCAAACGGGATCGTCAATGATCTGGGTGTCGCTCTGGCCAACGCAGTGCCATTGAATCCGGCGATTGGAGCGGTCACTCTTACAACGGTCGGTGCCATTACCGGACTTGACGGATCCGGGTTCTCCGGAGTCTCGCTGGCCGGCTCGATTGCCAAACTGTTTGGCGCGGCGGTTCACTCCAGCATTGCCACATTAACGGCATTGGGGCAAATTGCGGCCATTTGGGTGGGCGGCGGCACATTGGTGCCATGGGCCCTGATTCCAGCTGCTGCCATTGCCGGAGTCGATCCGTTTGAGCTGGCAAGACGCAACCTGATTCCGGTTGTGATCGGTCTTTTTGTAACCACGATTGTGGCAATGTTCATCGCTTGAGTAAAAAACGCACCCCGGTTCGCTGCCAATCGGCAGCATCACCTGCGGAGTGCGTTCTTGCGTTCTTACATCTTGAATCGTTGCATCCTTGCAGCTTTCATCTTGTTTTAAAACGCCTGCCATAAGGAGTTGAACGCCGAAACCATCAATAATACGTATGTCACTTTGCGGAACGTTTGTTGATTCAATTTGTTGTGAATGAGCGAACCGAGCATCTGTCCGATAACAATCGCCGGGATCATGAAGATGCTTTTTTCAACCAAATCCAGTGTCAGATGACCGGTCCCCGCTTGAATCAACAAGCTGATCGGATAGACAAGCGAGTAAAACACGATCGTCGTACCGCGAAAGGAAGCTTTGTCCGTATTCTTGGAGGCCAGATACAACACGATCGGCGGCCCCGGCATCCCAAGACTGGTCGTGAAAAATCCGGACACAGCACCAATGCGCTTCCCGTTTCCCAGCGGCAGGGATACTTTGCGAATCAACAGCAGCGTAAATATCACGATGGTCGCACTGACTGTCACCTTCAGCCAAAACACGGGAATGAAATAAAAGAAGACTCCTCCCAAAGGCAAGCCGGCCAAACTGCCGACAAACAACGGTTTCAGCAACGACTTGTCGACTTCTTTTCTTGCTTGCGGCAGCAATGCGACAGCAGATACGAGTGACAGCAGATTGGCTAGCGGTACGGCAGTATGCGCGTCATGCAGCAGAACCAGCAACGGAATGGCGATGATCGCAAAGCCGAATCCGGTACCCGCCTGGATCATGGCGGCCGTCAGGATGATCAGAAACGTCACTATCCACACCCAGTCCATTTTCGCTCTCCTTTCTCACTCCGACTGCTGCATGATCTTTCCCGTATCCCGGCAGCTATAGCCGCCGAGTGATTCCACTTGCCGGATAAACGCCTCCGACGTCATGACCTGCAGCAGAACCTGCCCAGCGTCGCTTTCGTAGAATTCTTTGCTCATCAACAGGTCGTACCGTTCTTCCGCCACCGGGACAAAATCCAACTTCAACGCCTTGGCGGCAGACAAAATGCCGAGCCCGCAATCTGCCGTTCCCCCGGCCACGGCAGCCGCAACGCTCAAATGGGAATAATCTTCCCTGTTGTATCCGTACACCTCATCCGGCTGCATGCCGGCCTGTTTCAGCAGATAGTCGAACAACAATCTTGTGCCCGCCCCCCGCTGCCGGTTGATGTAGGCAATCCCTTCCCGTTTCAGGTCTTCGATCGTTTGAATCGAGCGCGGATTGCCCGGCGCTACGATCCATCCCTGCTGCCGGTATACCAGATTGACCAGGACAAAAGGGATATTCGGCAAATACTGTTTGACAAACGGAATGTTGTAATCGCCTGTCTGCTCGTCAAACAGGTGAACGCCGGCCGCATGGGCTTCTCCTTTGCGGATCGCCAGAATGCCTCCCATGCTTCCGACGTGAGCGGATGACAGGAAACGTTCCGGATCGTGATTGTGTATGGCCGTGGCCAGCAGGTCGACGGTCAAGTCATGACTGCCGGCAAACACCATCGTTTTCTCAATTTGGTGCAGCGGGTGGTACAGTTCCAGTTCCGCTTCTTCCCCCTGCTCATAGCCGAGGCTGTTGGCGGGAATCCGCAGCAGACCGTCCGCCCGGACCATCGACATCGTCACCCCGGCCGCCCTGGACAACGGATTGGCGATAAACTTGCCGCCGACAGCGCCAATCGTCATTCGGATAAAATCTTCCGCCCCCATCACCGACACGATTCGTCGTCCCATTGTCGCCTTGATCCGCGGCCGCTCTGGTTCGGAGATGCCGAGGTACTGGTGCACCAACGGTCTGACAAACCATTCCAACGCCAGATAGGCAGATACCGGATATCCCGGCAGTCCAATCACCGGCTTGCCGTCCACGAGTCCGACCACAACCGGTTTTCCGGGTCGCGTGGCCACGCCATGGGTCAAGACTTCGCCCAATTCTTCGATCACGTGCACCGTGAAATCTTCCGTACCCGCAGACGACCCGGCGTTCAGCAGCACGATGTCGGACGATGCCAGCGCTTCCCGCACCGTCTGTTTGATTTTCTCATAATGGTCTTCCACAATTCCCTTGTTAACCGGCTCCGCTCCCCAGGTTTGCAGGTAACCGGCAAAAACGGTTCCGTTGAATTCGGGAATTTCTCCCCGCTTGATCTGTTCTCTCGGTGACACCAACTCAGTTCCCGTTGGTATAATCGACACCAACGGTTTCCTGAACACAGGGACTTCCACAATTCCGCCCGCCAGCATAGCGCCCAGGTCAACCGGCCGCAGGACATGGTTGGCCGGTACAATCAATTCTCCCGCCACCACATCTTCGCCGATCTGCCGGATGTGCTGCCACGGACTGGCCGGCTCCAGAATCTCATAAGTTTCCTCGTCAATCATATGAACGTCTTCGATCATAATCACCGCGTCAAACCCGTCCGGGATCGGGTCACCGGTATCGACGATCACAAAATCGGTCCCTTTTTTCAACTGCAGCGGATTTTTTTCATGGGCGGCATACGTCCGGCTCGCCTGAACGGCAATGCCGTCCATCGCCGATGCATGAAAATTCGGCATCGACACCACGGCAAAAATCGGCTCGGCCGTAATGCGCCCCAGCGCATCCGCCGTCAGGATGATTTCTGCGGTCGGCTGAAACTTAACAGCATCCAGGAGCTTCTTCTGTGCTTCCTTGAGCGGCGTGTCCTCCAGATAAATCTTCCTCTTCACTGACGATTCCCCTTTCCCGCACAAAACTGTTGACTGCCACCCACTCCCCTTGCAGCAGCCCTTCTTTCGGCGCCGGAATTTCCACGATCCCGTGACTTTCGGCCAACGTGGAGATCAGACCCGATTTTCCAAAAATCGGCACGGCCCACATTTCGCCGTCCCGTTCTTCCAAACGAACGCGTATGTAATCGGAACGTCCGACCGCCGACGGCAAATTGCGGCTTAAGCGAGCACGGATACGCGGATCAAAGGGGTGTGACGTGCGGTCATACAGACGATTGACGATGCGACGCACGAACAGGTCAAAAATCACCATCGCGGACACCGGATGTCCGGGCAGTCCAATCACCGGTTTCCCGCCTGCTTTCGCCAAAATAGTCGGTTTTCCCGGCTTTATGGAAATTCCGTGCACCAGAATTCCCGGTTTCCCCAAAGTTTCCATCACTTTCACAGTGTAGTCCCGCGTGCCAACCGAACTTCCGCCGGACATGACCAACATGTCCACTTGCGCAAACAGTCCCTGTGCCCGACGCAAATATTCCTGATAATCATCCCGCACGATTCCGCCGTAGATCACTTCACAACCCATGCTTTGCAGTGCGGCGCCAACGGTGACGGCGTTGATGTCACGGATCTGTCCCGGCTGCAGGCTGTCGGTCTCCGGCGGCACGATCTCGTCGCCTGTCGACAAAATGCCGACAATCGGTTTGGCAAAAACGGGGATCTGGAAAACACCGGCCGCAGCCAATACCCCAAGATCAACCGCTTGCAAACGGTGGCCCCGCCGGAAGATGAGATGACCGTCGTGCAGGTCTTCTCCTTTTTTGATGACATTCTCATTGGGAGCCGCTTGTTTGAACACATTGAGCAAAGAGCCGATCTCCTCCACATGTTCAATCATCACGACAGCATCAGCACCGTTGGGCATCATGCCGCCGGTAGGTATGTATTTCGCTTGCCCGCGGGAGATGGGACCCGCTGCTTGACCCATTTCGATCGTCCCTGCAATATCCAGAAACGCCGGCAGCGAGTCGGACGCACCAAAGGTGTCCTGCGCTCGGACCGCATATCCGTCGACCGTGGATCGATCAAAACCGGGTACGTTCTCCGTTGCCCGGATCTCTTCCGCCAAGACTCGGTCAAACGCTTCGTACAAGGATACTTTCGCGACTCTTGTGAGCGGTTGATAGTGCTGTTCGATCAGTTCGATCACGGCACGTGTTTCATGCACTTCGAAAAATTTCATGTTTCACCTCACCCTTCCCGGCTGATCCATTGCCTTGCCTGCTCCCAGTCCGCAGGCCGATTCATGTTGAAAAACACCCGATCCACGTCGATGAAGGAAGGAAAATCCCGTTCCGTCACTTGTTTCACCTGCAGTTGTTCCAACAGATAGATCATGCGAAGACGGTCGGCGATCAGCATGTCTTCAATCTTCTCCGCACTTCGTTTATGGTAAGCGGCAAACAGCGGGTGCAGCCGGTCATGAATCACCGGAACCACCGCGTCGATGGCACTCCCCGTCATCGCCTGCTGCAGTAAGAAACGCCCCGCTTCCGCAGAGGCGAAGGGCATATCGCAGGCAACCACCAGATTCCAGTCGCTCGGAGAAGCGTCCAGTCCGACTTGAATACCGGCAAGCGGCCCCTTGCCCGGATGCCGGTCGGACACCGTCATTTCACCTAGAAACTGATATTCATCCGGTTCATTGGTGACGACGATCACCTTGGATACCCGACTGGCCAGCAGAATTCCATCATGTGGAACCCTTGCAGCCAGTTCATCCCGCAACCGTTCAATGTTGGGCAATCCCTGGATCGGCAGCAAAGCCTTGTTGGTTCCCATCCGGCTCGATTTGCCGCCGGCCAAAATCACGATTCCGACTTCCACTGCTGCTCACCCGCCTGCATCGAATTGCTATCGAATAGCTGTTGTCCTGTCTGATTATTGCACGTTCCCTTCCGGTTTGCCGCCCTTATAATACCCTTTTTCCATGGCAAACAGGTCGAGATGGGTGGTCGCCAAGTCGTCCATAATCAACATTTCCGGCGAAGAGGGCTGCAATTTGTGGGATACTTTCATGTAGGATTTGCAATCTTCACAAACGTCGATCTGGGACTTGCCGCCTGTTTTCGAATCTTCAATGAAGAAACTTTCCAATCTCTCATGGTCTTCGTTCCCGCAGGTTGGACAGGCTATGCGTTTGAACTGCCAGTCTCCGCCGCAGGACGTGCAGCGCAAATACCGGAAACGTTCCGAGTCCCTGATTTCCGCAACCGTCGGCGCATCGCCGCACACCGGACAATACCCGTTCTTCCAATTGTCGGCCAAGACCGTTTTGTTTTCGATCAGCGCTTCCCCGTATACGTGCAAAGTCGGCAGCAGACTGTATTGAATCAAAACCACCAACACATCTTGCGGCAAACCGGCAGAAACGGACCAGCGGGTAAAAGGTTCCAGATCGCCTTTCAGCCAGGCTCTCAGTACGTTTTCAATCTCCGCGTCCGGCAAGCCTTTCCCCCATTTTTTAAACTGCCGTTTCGCGTCGCCGATCCCTGACCATTCCGTCAAGTCACGAAACAAAGCAACCGCATAGCGCAGTTCGATGCGATCTTCATTTCCTTCCAGCAAAGGTTGGCCGGAACGCAACCGATTGATAAGTTCTTCTTCTTCAACGGTAAAAGGAGAGACCTTCGGCGTTTGCTTCTCCATCCGTTCCACCAACTCGATGTGTACTTTTGCAATATCCTTGTACTGCTTGTCTTTGTCGATGAATTGCTGCCAACGTCGTTTCACATTGTCCAAAACGGTTGTTTTTGCCGCCATTCGTACACCGCCCTTTATTCTGTCCGATATTTCCATTGTATCCTATTTCGCTTAGAAAAAAGAGGGGGTGAACAGGTTCTGTTCACCACCCTCGCGCATTCTGCACTTCTTAGAATCCGTTATAGCCCGATTGCGGTCCCAAGATCACCACGTAGCGGAGGAAATAACCACCGATAATGACGAGTATGGAACTGACCACTGCGGTGCGCTGTCCGAGCAGATTGGGCTTCCATTTCATGGCCAACGGAACCAGCAATCCCAGTCCTACAACAACTACCCACAACAATGTTCCATACAATCCGGAACCAACCGTGTACCACCATCTGCCAAGGGAGGCAACGAATGTGACCAACACCACGAGTTCAAACAGAATCATGTACGTATCGGCACGTTCCAACTTGTGCATATACTCTTCGAGCTCGTTTTTCTTCGGTGTCATCAGCACCATGACTGCCATCCCCGCTGACATTCCGGATACCAGGAACAGGACAGGAATCAGCGGACTCGCTGCCCATCCCGGAAGATGAGACGTATTGGCCAGAACGCCGGTATAGGTTGCCAGATAGAATGCGGCCAACATTCCAAGAATCAGGTTCACTTTGGCGAACGGTCCTTCATGCAGGGCATTCGCGAATTTCACCAATACCGGGGTTGTAACCTTTTCCATTCTTACCAAGGCGTACAGGAACGAGAACGCGGCAAACATGCCGAACACTCCCAGCGCCCAGCCGCCGAGAGACATCGGCGTCGAAGCTTTAAACATCGGAATGTTTTGCGGGAAATACCACAACATGTGCAAGAAACGTTCCGGTCTGTCAAGGTCGATAATCAGCAGAAAACCTCCGATCATCACCAGCGGCAGTCCCAGCAGGTAACCGCGAACCGAACCGCCGGTTTCCGCCTTGCTGCCCGTCAATTGGGCAATTGATGCGGTAATATAACTCCCCGCTGCAATCCCTGCAACGAAAAAGTACCAAATGATCTCCCAGTGCCAGGAGGGGGAGTTTAATTGATGAGTAAAGTAATCATACGGATTCACTCTGGATCCCCTCCTTATACGGCCTTGTCTTGATCTTGATCGGCATCGGCTTTGTGCGACATCCGACGGCTGCGGAATGCCAGCAAGGCGAGAACGCCGGTTGCCACCATGCCCGCGATGGAGAACGTGTAGCTCTTCATCATGTTTTTCTGCGGCAGTTGCGGATTCTCAGGCAATCCGTAAACGTCCGGTTTGTCAAGCAACAGGTAGAATACGTTCAATCCGCCGAGAATGTCCGATTTCCCGTAGATCCGAACATTGTCGTAACCCTGGCTCTTCAGAAGCTTTTCACGGCCTTCCGCCAATTTCATCAACGAATCCACTTCGCCGAACTCGATGCAATCGGTCGGACATGCCTGCGCACAGGCCGGTTGTTCGCCGACTTGCAGCCGGTCGTAGCACAGCGTGCATTTTTGCGCGGTGCCCTTGATGTCGCTGACCTGAATGACACCGAACGGACAACCGGTTACGCAATATCGGCAGCCGATACAAGTGTCGTGGTCAATAAAGACCGTATCGAATTCGGTCCGGATAATCGCGTTTGTCGGACAGACTTCCATGCATCCCGCCTGTTGGCAGTGTTTGCAGGAGTCACTGAGGAACAGCCAGCGGGAATCGCTTCGATCCTCGTTGAATTGTTCGATAAACTTCACATGCCGCCAGTTTGTATCTGACAGATGCCCTTGGTTGTCATAGCTGAGTCCCTTGAATTCCACTTTGTCTTCCGGTGCCATCGGCAGTTCGTTCCACTCTTTGCAGGCAACGCCGCAAGCTTTGCACCCGATACAGGTGGATGTGTCAATTAACATTCCCACACGTTCCGCCAACTGTTACACCTCCTGTCTGATACGGCCTTTGCGTACGTTCACGGTAAAGGCCTTCGATTCGTGAATCGTTACGTTCGGGTCACCGACCATCAGTGTAAGTTCGTTGATAGAACTTCCTTTTGCAATACCCGCATATCCCCAGTGAATCGGCATGCCGACTTCATGGATGATCTTGCCGCCGTGTTTGAGCGGCTGCAAGCGTCTGGTAACGAGCGCGCGGGCTTCCGCTTTGCCGCGTTCCGTCTCAACCGTTACCCAGTCACCGGTCTTGATCTTCAGTTCGCCTGCCAGTTCGGGACTGATCTCCAGGAACAGTTCCGGCTGCAATTCGGCCAGCCACGGCAGCCAACGGGTCATCGGTCCGCTCAAATGGTGCTCCGTCAGACGGTACGTGGTCATCACATACGGATATTTGTCGTTTCCGATTCCATGAATCTTGTTCTTGTCAATGTTGAAGTAGATGGCAGCCGGGTTATGCTGCTGCTTGTACAGCATGTTCTTGATCGGCGTATCGACAGGCTCATAGTGAGTCGGCAGCGGACCGTCCGCCAATGCGCCGAAGATTTGCACGCGTCCGTCCGGATGCATGATAAAGGGATCGCTTCCGGAATGGAAATCCAGTCCGATGCCTTCATCTTTTGCTTTCGCTGTCGGCGCTTTGGCGGCTGCGAAGTCGGGTACGTCTTTGCCTACCCATTTCTTCTGCGTTTCATCCCACCATACGAGTTTTTTCCGTTCCGACCAAGGACGGCCTTGCAGATCGGCAGAAGCCCGGTTGTACATGATGTGGCGGTTCGCCGGCCAGCAGAAGCCCCAGCCGAGGGACAGATAGTCATCCCCTTTGCGGGCTGCCGCTTTATTCGTATGCTCATCCGGCATGACGCCCGTATAGATCCAAGCACCCGCAGCCGTCGATCCGTCATCTTTGAGCTCAAGGAAGGAGGCCAGGTTCTTTTTGTCCTTGACCGTATAGCCGTTGATCTCTTTCAAGATCGCGTGACTGTTCGGCTCATGCACTTTCCAGCCGTCGTTCGGATTGGGCGCGTAATGCTCCCAAGTCAGATTCTTGATCGGCCAGTCACGATCCAGGGTGCTGTCTTTATACAGCTTTTTCAGCAAGACGCCGAGCTCGTAGGTGAAGTGCGTATCGGAACGACATTCTCCGGGCGGATCGGCCGCTTTTTCTTTCCACTGCAGCATCCGGTTGGTGTTGGTGAAGCTTCCGTCCGTTTCCGCAAATACGGCAGACGGGAAGAAGAAGATCTCCGTTTTGATGTCTTCCGGCTTCACTTCACCGCTGACCACTTCCGGCGCTTCTTTCCAGAAGGTAGCCGTTTCCGTCTGGAACGGATCGCGGACGACCATCCAATCGAGTTTGGCCATCGCTTTCCGGTGGAAGGTGGCGTTCTGACCGCCGGCCGCCGGGTTTTGTCCCATGCAGAAGAACCCCTTCACCTTTCCTTCATACATGTCCTTGAACATGTTGTAATGGGAATGGTTTTTGATTCGCTTCGGCAGATAATCATAGCCAAAATCATTCTTGTCGGTTGCTGCGTCGCCATACCATGCTTTCAACAAGCTGATCATGTATTTCGGGGTATTGACCCACCAGCCTGTCGGCTTCGATTCGGTTTTCAGATAATCCGTCAATGTATCGTGTTTCCGCAAGATGATCGGCATTTGCAGGTAACCGGGCAATGTATCCCAGAGTGTCGGCAAGTCGGTTGCGCCCTGAACGTTGGCGTGTCCGCGCAATGCCATGATACCGCCGCCGGGACGGCCCATGTTCCCCAGCAAGGATTGCAGGATCCCCGCTGTCCGGATCATCTGAACGCCTACCGTATGCTGCGTCCAACCCATCGCGTAAGCAAAAGAGCTGGTGCGTTCACGTCCGGAGTTTTTAGCGAGAGCATCGGCCACCATCAGGAATTTGTCCTTAGGCGTACCGCAGACTTCTTCCACCATTTCCGGCGTGTAGCGGGAGAAATGGCGTTTCAGAATCTGGAACACGCTGCGCGGATGCTGCAGGGTCGGGTCCGTTTTCGGACGGCCCTTTTTCGTCGCGTAGGCGATTTTATCCGACAAGGTTTTCGGTTCTGCATCCGGAAGCTTCACTTCCTCCCGTTCAAAGTCCCACAGACTCTGATCGTAGGATTTCTTGTTCGCGTCAAAACCGGAGAACAAACCTTCCAGATCTTCCGTATCCTTAAATGTATCCTTCACGATGAAAGGAGCGTTCGTATAATTGACCACATATTCCTTGAAATATTTCTCATTGGTAAGAACGTAATGAATCAGTGCGCCAAGAAATACGATGTCTGTTCCGGAACGCATCGGAACATAGTCTGTAGCCATAGCGGATGTCCGGGTAAATCGCGGATCGATGTGAATCACGCGAGCCCCTTTGTCGCGGGCGCGCAATACCCACCGGAATCCGACCGGATGGTTTTCCGCAAAATTGGAACCCATAATTACGATACAGTCACTTTCCGCCATGTCTCTTGGCGTTTGCGTGGCACCGCCACGACCAAAGCTGGTGCCCAGACCGGGCACTGTCGAGCTGTGTCAAATACGGGCCTGATTTTCCAGGTTGACGACGCCAAGGTTGCGCATCAGCTTCAACCAAATATAGTTCCACTCGTTTTCCATCGTGGCACCGCCAAGCGAAGCGATCGCCGGGTTCATGTTGACCTTTTTGCCTTCATACGTCTCAACGAAATATTTGTCGCGCGTTTCTTTCACGCGCTTGGCCACTTGTTCCATGGCCCAATCAAGCGGTTTTGCTTGCCATTCCTTGGCACCGGGTGCACGATACATGACTTTCGTCTGCCGGTGCGGATTCTCCACCAGCTGGAATGCAGCGGCACCTTTTGGACATAGAGATCCCAAGTTGACGGGACTGTCCGGGTTTCCTTCAATGTTGATGACTTTCCCGGTTTGTTCGTCGGAAGTGATAATCATGCCGCAACCGATGGCGCAGTACGGGCAAACGCTCGGGTATTGTTTCCCTTTTTTGGCGTTTAGTTTGATGCTGTTTACCCGCGCCTGAACCGGTTTTACGTCAAGTCCACCGATCGATGCCACCGTAAGTCCGGCAGCAGCCACACCGGTGCGTTTCAGAAACTCTCGGCGGGAAATCGCCATAATCGACATTCTCCTCCCTCATGATGTTGTATGGAAAAGTATTTTTGGAAAAATACTTTTGAACCCGGACATAACCCGGAAAACGATACGGGAGATTGCTGCACTAAATTTGCAGTTCCAATTCGGGAAGGCTCGCAGCTACCCGATTGCCTTCCGTGTAAATCTGCATCATTTGACCGCGGATGTAACCGATTACCTCGACACCCAACCTGTTCGCCAAGCGTACCGCCTGATCAGTGGCAGCCGTGCGCGATGCAACCATGCTGCCGCCGAAGCGGGCAACTTTCGAGACCATTTCATAGGAAATGCGGCCGGTTGTCATCACCAGAACGTCGGTCGGGTTCAGTCCCATTTTCAGGGAAGCCCCGAGCGCTTTGTCAACCGCGTTATGGCGTCCGATATCTTCCCGGACGAGCAGCGGTCCGTCAGATGCGGCGATCAAAGCTGCATGCATGCCGCCTGTTTCCTGGTACAACACCGCACCTTTGTACATGGAACGCATGCATTGAACGAGAAACTCCTGCGTCACTTGCAAGCCCGGATCGACGGGACGCAGTGAAAGCGCGTCATGAACGGACGAAAACGTGACGCCTTTGCCGCAACCGGAAGTAAGATAGCGCTTTCGCTCGCCGGCAGACTTTGGTTGGACAGCGCTGCGAATGTCCGCCCAAATCATCCCGTGATCTTCATCGATCACAATTCGTCCCACTTCATCTGGTCGGGTGATCATACCTTCACCAAACAAAAAACCGACAGTCCAGTCTTCCAAATCAACAGGGGTCAATTGAATGGTAAAAAGTTCTTCATCGTTCACATACAAGGTGACGGGGTATTCGACAGGCGATCCTTTTTTTCCTTGCGCCATCCCTTCATCTCCTTGCAACAAAAATGTAAAAAACCGTCAATCCTCCTGAACAGTTGGTCTTGCTCAGAACTGTTTCGAATCCAGATTCACAGTTTCTTTGAAAAACTTTAACACAAGTATACTACTTTATGAAACTTTTGTGTCATTCTTTTTTTTATGCCTCGGAATTTGCTTGGTTTTTGGCTGCGAAGTCCTCTATAATAGACCTGGTAAGGAGGGATGAAATGATACAACAGCGTCCGTACGATCGAATGATCGAGAAGTTTGAAAATATAGGAAACAGCGTTTCGTTTTATTTGCTGTTGCTGGTGATCGGCTTTGGCATTTGGATCTTGACGCCGTTTGCCCCCGATTGGCGGCCCAACGGAAGTACTTTCGGACTTATTGCGATCATCTTTGCCGGATTGACCGTGCTGCACGGATTGTTATGGCTGCTGATTACCCGCGAATCCTTGAAACTGCCCAAAAAAGTGCGCGCTTCCACTGCAACCGCCATTCGTTTTATCCGGCCGCTGCACATGATGACCGGAATGTTGGCGTTGGGAATTGTCCTGATTCACGCGTATGCCTATTTGAAAAGGGGACTTGGCTGGGAGTCAGATTCCGTCACCGGACTGCTGGCACTGATCGTCCTGGGAATTCTTGCTCTGGACGGAATCGGCCTGATGGCAAATCCGCTGTTGAGCCGCCTCGTTCACCGTTGGGTAGCCGTCCTGTTTGTGGCGGCGTTGACCGTTCATCTGTGGCTTGTTTGGTAAATGCTGCGCTTAAAAAAATCGAAACGCCTGAGATAATCTCAGGCGTTTTTCATCTCTTCTTTCATTTTTGCCGAATCGGCCGGTTCCGAATTGACTGTCGGTTCCGACTTGACATCTGCTTCCGACTTGACGACAGTTTCACCCGGTTTCGTTTCGTTCTTCTCCGCTGCGGTCGAGGAAGCGTCCATATCTACAAGACCTTTCGTAGCATCCTTGAATTCCCGCAATGTCCGGCCAAACGCACGACCCAGTTCCGGAAGCTTACTTGGTCCAAACACGATCAGCGCAATGATCAGAATCAAGATAAGGCCTGGAATGCCAATTTGTTGGAACATTTCGTATCCTCCATTCCTGAATTGTTTTTATTATACCCCACTTCAACATCATTGAACAAGTTATCCGACAGATCGTGCAAACTCACTTCAGGTAGCCGGGCTGTTCGATTTCTCCGCGCAAAAACGCGATTTCCTCTTTATACCGGCCTTCCGGAGTTTCCAAAATCAGCGGAATATCTTTTACCAACTGATGATGCACAATGCGCATCAACGCTTCCGCGCCAATCGAACCCAACCCGATGTTTTCATGCCGGTCTTTCCGGGACGCAAACGGCGTTTTCGAATCGTTGATGTGAAACACTTTCAAACGGTCGAGGCCGATGATGTCGTCAAATTGCTGCATCACCCCGTCAAAGTCGTTGACAATGTCGTACCCGTAGGAATACAAATGGCATGTGTCCGCGCAAACACCCAATCGGTCGTTGTGCTTGACCATCGAGATGATCTCCGCTATTTCTTCAAATGAATTTCCGACTTTGGAGCCGTCGCCGGCCATCGTTTCCAAACAGACATACAGGTCTTCGCCACCGGTCAGAATTTCGTTCAATCCTTCGGCAATCCGTCTCTTGGCATATTCCGCCCCTTGTCCCACATGAGCCCCCGGATGAAACACCACATATTTGATTCCCAGATAGGACGTCCGTCGTATGTCTTCCCGCAGCAGCTCCACCCCGTATCCCCACGTATCTTCCACGGGCGATGCCAGATTGATCAAATACGGCGCGTGCACCACAGGATCTGAAATCGCGTGTTCGCTCATCAATTGTATCGCTTCGTCACGGTTGAAGTCTTCGATCGGACGTGCTTTCCCGCCCCTGTTGGAACGGGTATAAATCATGTACGTGGTTGCGTCATAGGAAATCGATTCCTGGACGGCGGCCAGCAGTCCCGTTTTTGCGATCGATACGTTGGCACCTATTTTCACAGCTTGTCCTCCCACCATAGTCTCCATCTATCATACCATAGAACGCAAAAAGAGCCGTGCGTCAGGCACGACTCCGATTGTCCCTGCCTTACAGAACGTCTGCCAGCTTGTTCAGCATATCCTGTTTGGACATATATCCGACCAAGGTTTTGATCGCTTTGCCGTTTTTGAACACCATCAGCGTCGGAATCGACATAATGCCGAGCTTCTGCGCTACAGACGGGTGTTCGTCGACATTCAGTTTGCCGATTGCGAGTTTGTCCTGCTTCTCCACCGAAAGATCTTCCAGAATCGGCGCAATCATGCGGCACGGTGCGCACCATTCTGCCCAAAAGTCCACCAAAATCGGTTTGTCCGATTGAATCGCCTGATCGAAAGATTGAGTTGTCAACTTGACAATAAGTTCCGCTGCCATAAAACAATAGCCTCCCTAAATTCGTCACTGATTAAACGGCTACAACCTCTTTGATTTCGGGAACATGCGCGCGAATCGTACGCTCGATTCCCATTTTCAAAGTCATCGTAGACATCGGACATCCGCCGCAAGCTCCCACCATGCGGATTGTCGCGACTCCGCTTTCTGCATCCACATCGATAAGTTCAGCATCGCCGCCATCAGCCATCAGCCCCGGGCGGATTTTATCGAGTGCGTCTTGGACTCGTTGACGCAGATCTTCCATGCAAATCCCCTCCATCACTTTCATGAGAAGTGCCCTGCTGCTAGTATCACCAATGAGGTCTTGTGCATTCACCCGATCGATTGATAAGCTACACATAACTCAATGTATACCAACACATCCGGCACGTATGTGACCTGCATTACAAAATAGCCACTATAAAAATTATAGAAGCAAACTATAGAAAAATCAACCAATACGGATCCGTGCGAACGTTTGCATATTGCAACCCCTGCTGACATATGGTACTCTTTCCCTGCCCTACGCCGCATCCAAGGAGGGTTCATAATGCCTGTAGGAATCAGAATTCGCGAATTGCGGATCAAACGAGGTCTCACCCAAAGTGAACTGGCTGACGGGATTGTGACCCCCAGCATGATCAGTCTGATCGAGTCCGACCGGGCCAACCCTTCGGAAAAAGTGCTCCGTGCCATCGCTGAAAAACTCGGCGTGTCATTGGAAGAACTTGCGGTTGAAGAATCATCCGATTGGGAAGACCAGTCGGTCATCCTGATTGCTCATACCTTATTGTTGTCCAATCAAGTGGAGGCAGCGGAAACCATGCTTCGTTCCCGCATTCCGGAATCGGACAGGTTCGGACGGTTCAACGATGTGTTGTTGGCGGAGTGCCGTCTTCGGCAAGGAGATTATACAGGTGCATTGCGGCTCCTCGAAGGATTGGAAGAAAAATGGCAAAGCGATACTACGATTTTATTATCTATTTGGACCAAAATGGGCCGTTTGTATGCAGAACAAGGAAACACGGAAGTCGCTGATCATTATTGGCAAAAGGCCTACCAGATCTGCAAAGGGGAATCGTCCGTCCGGTTTGCCGATACATTTGAATGCATTGTGCAGATGGTTAAATTTTATTTGGAAGAAAGACGGTACGACGATATGCTGCGCATCATCAATGATTGCGAACAAAAATGGAAATTTCCTTCCACTCTCGAAGAACTCGCACAAATTTATCTCGAATCATCCCTGACAGCCCAAGGCGAAAAGAAATTTCAAATTTCCACGACGATGGCACACCGCGCTTCGACACTCCTGCGAAGTGTGGAACTGCTTCGCGGCGCAGCCAACCTTCAATTGTACAAAGAGATCGTGTCTCCGACGGAAACTCCTCTGGAACCGTCTTTGTATTCGTCCGCCGATCATCAGATCCTCGCCAAACTGTACCTGCAGAAAGGCAATCTGGATCTCGCGATGGGTTATGCAACGGAAGCGCTCAAATCCCCCCGGTCTCTGCGGCAAAAAGCATTGACCCTGCAAGTCCTGTCAGAAATCCAGGAGGCAAAAGGAATGTACATGCTGGCCGCCGAAACCATTAAAGAAATGATCGACATTTGGGAGGAACTGGCAAATTCCGAGCAAATCGCAAAATGCTACACCCGCTTGACCCAAGTCTTGGGCAAAGCATCAGCCTCCAATTGACGCGGATGAACCTTTCCGGTTAAATCGGGGCAGGAGGATGAAACGATGGAGTCATTTGAACTAGCGCTCGCACATCTGCTCGTGCAAAAAATGGGCTACACCTGGTATCCGCCCGGCGTATTGTTTGCCGAGCCTTCCCTGTTCCGATCCCAGTCGGGGCGAGGTGTTCTGCTCCGGTTGATCCGCAGGGAAAACCTCATTTCCTTTGCGGACATCTTCGAATCTTCTTTCAAAGAATCGCAGGAAATCCTGCGGGACCATCCCTATCAAAGCTTGACCGTTATCCAGTTGGTCGTATACGTCCATCAGCCGGACAACGAGGAAGTGCTGCTGCTGAACGGAATGGAACGTTTCGAAGCGGCACCGGACATTGCCATCCATACGGCCTGGTTTGATCTGGAAACCTGTTCCCTGCATTCAAACATACCCTGGTACAATCGGCAGATCCTGTCGGCAGCAAGCCTGCGGGAAGCAGCCGACCTGTCGAGTTCCCGTTCGGCAACCGGTGATTTGCAGCAGCAGATCGAAGACGCACTGGAAACGCGACGTGCGGAATGGGGCAAAGTATTTGTCCAAAGTTCGTCAAAAGCGGTTCTGTCCTTGCTTGTTCTGATCATTGGAATGTTTGTCTGGATGGTCACGCAAGGTTTTCCCGGCAACGCGGAGGTACTCTACCGATTCGGCGCCAAAGTGAACCGCTTGATTGTCGCGGGCGAATACTGGCGGTTGGTTGCCCCCATGTTTTTGCACGTTTCGGTGCTGCATTTGATGGTCAACTCCTTCGCCCTCTATTCGCTGCGGGATGCGGAATGGATTTACGGAAGCAACCGATTCCTGCTTATCTTTTTGCTGTCCGGTGTCGGCGGCAATATCGCCAGTTTCGCGTTTTCTCCGTACCCGGCTGCCGGCGCTTCCGGTGCGATTTTCGGATTGTTGGGCTCACTCCTCTATTTCGGAACGCAGCGCAAAGACTTTTTTCGCAAAACGATGGGCGGAGCCGTTTGGACGACCCTGCTCATCAACTTGCTGCTCGGGTTCACGATTCCGCAAATCAGTATTTCGGGACATATCGGAGGATTGATCGGCGGTTTTCTTGCCGCATCCGCCGTCGGGTTGCCGGGTCAGAAGCTGCGCCGGCATCAACCTGTCGCAACGGTTGTCTACCTGATCTTGCTGCTGGGGCTTGTCAAGTTGGGGTTCACCTTGTGGCAGTGATTTCGACAGATGCAAACTGATTTCCACAGATGCAAACTGATTTCCACAGATGCAAACTGATTTCCACAGATGCAAACTGATTTCCACAGATGCAAACAAGCCTGTACGGTGGCACGCGCACAGGCCTGTCGTTGTCTCAAGCAAGATCGATGATCTGCAGCTCTTTCGGATAGCCGGTCAGCACTTCCACGCCGGAATCGGTCACCCGCACATCGTCTTCAATCCGGACGCCTCCGACACCGGGCAGGTAAATGCCCGGTTCAATTGTGAACGTCATGCCCGGCAGCAAAATCTGTCCGTTTTGCCCGTGCATGGAAGGCGCTTCATGCACATCGATGCCGAGACCATGCCCCACCCGATGGCTGAAATAGTCACCGTACCCCGCGTCTGCAATGACCTCTCGGGCGGCCCGGTCAATTTCGGCTGCCGTCACTCCGGGACGAACCTGCTCAATCGCCGCCTGATTGGCTGCCCGTACTGCTTCGTAGATTTGGCGCTGCGCGTCGCTTGCTTCCCCCACAGCCACTGTTCTCGTAATATCCGAACAATACCCTTCCCATACGATCCCCAGGTCGAACAGGACGAGGTCGCCCCGGCGAATCTCCCGCATCCCGGGGACACCGTGGGGCAGAGCACTGTTTTCGCCTGCAAGAACCATGGTCTCAAAAGCCATCCGTTCGGCCCCTTGCTGTCTGGCAAAAGATTCCACCGCCTGCACGATTTCATATTCCCTGCGGCCGACGGAAATTTGTGCCGCCGCGAATCGCACCGCCTCATCCGCCAGTTTGGCGGCACGCCGCATGATGGCAATCTCATGGGGATCTTTCTGCAACCGCATGGTCAGCAAACGATCTTCCGCGTTTGCATACACCGCGCCGGGAAAATCGGCCTCCAGCTGTTCCAGCCGGGAAACGGTCAGATGCGTCTTTTCAATTGCGATCTTTTGCATGTCTTCCGCTTTCAGTTCGAGTGCTTGCCGCAGCACATCGATCGGCTGATCCGTGTCCGAGTGCCCGTAAACAGGCATCGTTCCCTTGCCTGCCGCTTTATCCCGATCCAGTGCGGGCAGCAACAAAAAGGGCTCTCCTTGCCGCGGAACAATCACTCCCATGAACCGTTCGTGAGGATTGCCGTAAAATCCGCTCAGATACATGACATTGCCCGGCGAAGTGACAATCGTCAGATCCACATGAGTTTCTTCCATCCAGGCAGCCAGTTTGGCGACACGTTCCCGATAGTAATTCATATGCCCAACCCCTTTATCGTTCAGTGACTCGTGCTTACTGCTGTATGGTTACTTCTCTGTGAACCTCGGGAATTCCTTGCTGCGGATCAACCCTTTATTCCGTCATTTTTTCAGGAAGCCACAGAGACAATTCGGGCCAAATGACAATCAGGAACAAAACCGCAATCATCAGGACAATGAACGGTATCACTCCTTTGACGACTTCCTCCAGTTTTTCCCGTGAAATGCCGCTGACAACAAACAGGTTCAGACCGACAGGCGGCGTTACCATCCCAAGTTCCATGTTGACAGTCATGATAATCGCGAAATGGAACGGATCAATTCCCAGCAGTTTTAAAATGGGCAGAAAAATGGGCAGTGTAATCAGAATGATCGACGTCGGTTCCAGGAACATCCCCATGACAAAGAACAACAGGTTGGCACCAAACAGGAATGTCCATTTGTTCGCATCGTTCGCCATGATCCATTTGGCCACATCTTGCGGCACCTGCTCGTTGGTCAGATACAACCCGAATACAGTGGCCGCCGCGATGATCAGAAAGATCATCGAACTGGTGTTGACCGTCTCGCGCATGATTACCCTGGTATCGGGAAGTCTGATCTGCTTATACACAAAGACAGCCGCAAGCAACGAATATACGCTGGCAATGACGGAGGCCTCTGTGGGTGTAGCGACACCCAAATAAATCGTCCCCAAGATCAATACAGGCAAGAACAATGCCGGTACCGCCTTCACGCTGAGCACCAGCCGATCCTGCCAGCCTGCTTTTGCTTGACGGCCAAAATTTTTGACTTTCGCATAGATCATCGCCACTATGACCAAGACAGCGGTCAGAAACAGACCCGGCAGGACACCGGCAATAAACAGTTTGCCGATTGATATTTCAGCTACGGTTCCGTATACAATCAGCGGAATGGAAGGCGGAATCAGAATGCCCAAAGTGCCTGAAGCGGCAACCAAGCCCATGGCGTACCGTTTGCTGTACCCCGCTTCCACCATTCCGGGAATCATGATCGCCCCGATGGCGGCAGCGGTAGCAGGACTTGAGCCGGAAATGGCCGCAAATACCGCAGCGGCCAAAATCGTCACGATCGCCAAACCTCCCGCGAAATGGCCGATCCATGCTTTCAACGCATCGATCAACGCTTTCGAAATTCCCCCGCGCGACATAATCACTCCCGCAAAGACAAAACCGGGGATCGCCATCAGTGTCGGCACATCCAGGGAGGAAAACATTTTTTGCGGCAGCGTGTTCAAATTGTACCCGCTGTCAAGCAGCGCCAGAGATGCGGAGACGACCAGCGAAACAGCCACCGGCACCCGCAAGAACAACAGCAGAAAGAATATCACGAACACGATCCATTCCATTTACTTCACCTCCCCTTTCAGATTCGCGAGCAGCAAGTCCAAAAACCGGTATCCGAGCATCAATCCGCTGATCGGCAGCACCAAATAGACGATCCAAAGAGGGATGCCCACATCGGTGGAACGTTGATCCAATTCCAGATACATGTTCAGCAGGTTGCTGCCAAACAGGATGAAAAACACCGAGAAGACGATTCCCAAGAGATTGGAAAAAATGTTAAAAGTCCGTTTGACAATTGGCGGCACCCGATCATATAAAATGTCGACCTGGATGTGATGTCCTTCCCGCAGCGCAACTGCGGCGCCGATCAACGTCCCCCAAACCACCAGATATTTTGATATTTCGTCCACCCATGCCTGCGGATTGTTCAACACATACCGCATGAAAACGCCATAGAAGATCAATCCCAACCCGCTGACGACCAATGTTCCGGCAAAATAATCTTCAAATCTCGCATAACGTTCCCGCCACTTTGCCATGTTTGAACCCCCTGTTTCCGGCTTGAAAAGAAAGGCACTCTCCCGTGCCGAGAAAGTGCGCCTTCATAAGCCAAACCGGTTGTTGATTACAGCTTTTTGACTCCATCAATCAGCTCTTTGCCGATCACTTTTTCAAATTCGGTATAGACAGATTCCATTTTCTTTGCAAACTTTTCGCGCATTTCCGGTTGAAGTTCGACAATCTCCATCTTTTTGCTGTTTTTCAAGTTTTCAAATGATTGTTTGTCCAGTTCTACGGCCAGTTGGCGTTCATATACGGTTGCTTCTTTCATTGCTTCGTCAAACGATTTTTTAATGTCTTGCGGCAGGCTGTCATACCATTTCTTGTTGGTTAACACGACATAATCGAGTCGTCCGTGCTCGGAAACAAGCATGTACTTTTGCACTTCCGCGTACTTTTGCGTATCCATGTTGTTAAACGTATTTTCCTGTCCGTCCACCGTCTTTTGCTGCAGTGCCGTATACGTTTCGCCAAAGGGAATCGTTGCGGCCCCCGCTCCCAAGGCTTTGAATTGCGCTTCCAACACTTTCCCGGCCTGCGTGCGGAATTTTTGTCCGTTAAAGTCTTCCGGTTTCGTCAGCGGTTTGTTGGACGTAAAATGTTTGAACCCGTTTTCCCACATTGCCATTCCTTTGATATTCTTGCTGTCGAGAGAGTTCATCAGTTTGTTGCCAAGCTCTCCGTCCCAGAATTTCAGAACGCTCTCCCGATTCTTGAAGAGAAAAGGCATGTCAACGATCTGGAATTGAGGATTCAGACCCACCAATTTGGTAACGGAAGGAGCGATAATCTGCACGTTGCCCAATTGCAGGTTTTCCAACTCGTCCTTGTCGCCGTATAATTGAGAAGACGGATAGGTTTCGACTTTGACTTTGCCGTCGCTCTTTTTCTCCATCAGTTCTTTAAATTTGTCTGCCGCTTTCCCTTTTGGGCTGTCAGCGGTAGTAACATGAGAGAACTTGATCACGAGCGGTTTTTCTTTTGTATAGGTGCTGTTCTCTCCGGTTTTTTGAGCGCCGCCGCCGCAGCCGGCCAACAACGTACCGCTCAGCAGCAATACCGTAAACGCTTTCATTTTCTTTGTTGCAAACATCTCGATTGCCCCCTGTTATCTATGATTTATTTTGCAGTTCAATCGTTGCATAAAAGTTCATTTATTAAAATATTTAGAACATATCGTTTCTTTTGGTCTTTTTGGTCTGAAAAATAGAAATATATGAATCTGCATTTTTGGAGGAGACAGATTTGCATAGCAGATTTTTTGCAGTTTTGCTCACGTTGTTGCTGATCACCGGATGTTCCGCCAGAGCAACCGATTACGAACAAGTCGGATCCGACGAAAAGATTGTGCTCCGGTTTTCTCATGTTGTGGGGGAAGATACCCCGAAAGGACAAGCTGCCCGCCTGTTTGCCAAATTGATCAAAGAAAGAACGAAAGGAAAAGTTGAGGTTCAGGTGTTTTCAAACGGTTCGCTGTACAAAGACTCGGAAGAATTGCAGGCGCTGAATCAAGGAAATGTTCAAATGATCGCACCGGCTCTTTCCAAAGTAAGCGGCTTGATTCCGGAACTCGGCGTCTTTGATTTGCCTTATTTGTACCCCGACTTGTCCGGCTATCACAAATTGTTTGACGGAACAATCGGTGAACGGCTCGCCCAATCAGTCGAGAAACAAAATATGATCGTTTTGGGGTTCTGGGACAGC
>JAGVBM010000001.1 GCA_020059765.1 Bacillota bacterium | reverse complement strand
TTGCCGCGTTTAAAGCTTTACAGCATACCATCGGAGACGCAATCAAAGACAAAGGGATGCGGGCGGTTTTGCGTTTTCTCGACTCTTGGCAGCCTAAAGATGCCCCCATCTTAGCCCTATGGGAACAAATGGCCAGCTTGAATGTCGTTTTCAAGCTGGACGGAGACCTCTCTTATATCCATGAACGTCCGGAGGTCAAACAAGCCTGGCTTCGATATTTTTATTCTACTGTCGGCGACGTGAAAGGGATGTGCCTTGTTACAGGCATAGAGAATACCGCGCTAAGCCGATTGCACGCGGCGATCAAAGGGGTGCCCGGCACCCAGACGAGCGGGGCTGCCCTGGTTTCTTTTAATCTTCCGTCGTTTACATCATTCGGCAAAAACCAGAATCTCAACGCACCGATCGGTGAACAAGCCGCCTTTGCTTACACCACAGCATTGAATCATCTGCTTGCGCGAAACAGCCTGCAGAAAGTCCGAATCGGCGACGCGACCGCTGTCTTCTGGACGGAAAGCGCATCTCCGGTGGAAGCGCTTATGGCTGGCTTGTTCGATCCTGGCATATTGGACACCGCACCAGACCAACTGCAAAACGATCTGAGGATCTTTCTGGAATCTGTCAGCAAAAGAAAATTTCCGAGCAGTTTCGACCGACCCGACAACCGTTTTTACATTTTAGGCTTGTCACCCAATGCCGCTCGTATTTCCGTGCGGTTTTGGCATGTCAGCACGGTCGGCGAAATCGCCATTCGAATCGGGCGCCATTATCGGGATCTGGCAATCGTGAAAAACTTTGATCGTGATCCTGATCATCCCTCACTTTGGCAAGTCTTACGGGAGACTGCCGCTCAGCGTGACTCTCGAAATATAACACCGGTGTTATCCGGTCAAATGGTTCGATCCCTGCTGACCGGGACCGATTACCCTCGGACAATTCTGACCGGCATGATAAGTCGAATCCGTGCCGACAAACAAGTCAACTATATCCGGGCGGCCATGCTCAAAGCCTATTTAATTCGCAACCTGAAAATGGAGGTGACTATGTCGCTTGACACACAATCTACTGATCAGGCATATCGGCTTGGAAGGCTCTTCGCAGTTATGGAAAAAGCACAGGAGGAAGCCGTCTCAGGTGCCAGCGCCACAATCAAAGATCGCTTCTTCGGCGCCGCGTCCGCCACACCGGGAAGAGTCTTTCCGGTTCTGCTTCGCGGTGTGCAGAACAATATTGCCAAACTGCGCAAAGGCGCGGAGACAGGCGGCCGTGCCGTTCATTTCGAGCGAATAATCTCCGAAATCATGGACGGTATTGATGCCTTTCGCCCAACTCTGCGCATAGAAGAACAAGGTATGTTCGCTATCGGCTACTACCATCAACGCAAGGCTCTTTTCACCAAGAAAACCGCAACAGAATCCAAGGAGGAGTAACCCATGAACGCAATTACAAATAGATATGAATTCGTCTATCTTTTTGATGTGGAAAACGGCAACCCCAATGGAGATCCGGATGCAGGCAATCTGCCCCGTATCGATCCCGAGACTGGACACGGCCTTGTGACCGATGTCTGCCTGAAGCGTAAAGTGCGAAACTATGTCGAAATCGTTAAACAGGGCGCCAAAGGCTACAATATCTATGTAAGAGAAAAAGCTGTCCTGAATCGTCAAAACGAGATGGCATACAAGGCGCTCGATCTTAAGCCCGAGACGAAAAAGCTGCCCAAAAAGGAAGAAAATGCGATCCAGCTCACGCGCTGGATGTGCGATAATTTTTTCGACATTCGCACCTTTGGTGCAGTCATGACCACCGAAGTCAATTGCGGACAAGTACGCGGACCGGTCCAGTTGAACTTTTCAAAAAGCATTGATCCGATCATGCCCCAGGAAATAAGTATCACCCGCATGGCTGTGACAAATGAAAGGGATCTGGAAAAAGAGCGCACCATGGGACGGAAGCACATCGTTCCTTACGGCCTGTATCGGGCAGAAGGGTATATCTCGGCCCACTTGGCAAATGGTGATAGAGGTACCGGGTTTAACGAAAAGGATCTCGATCTCCTTTGGGAAGCACTTGTCAACATGTTTGAACATGATCATTCGGCTGCACGTGGAAAAATGAATGCCCGTAGACTGATCGTTTTCAAGCACGAATCGGCACTTGGTAATGCCCCGGCCCATAAGCTTTTCGGCCTTGTGCAGATTATCCGGACGAACGGCAATTCGGGTCCTGCAAGATCGTTTACCGATTACAAAGTAACGATTAAAGGAGGTGATTGCCCGATGGGAGTGGTTATTGAAAATAAAATTTAATTACAACTACTGCCTCTTAGCACCTTCTTTTCTGCAAGTTCATAAAGAGTAACTTTTCATTCGACCACCTGTGAAGGTTCATTTGCAGGGAGCGCATGATTAACAAAATTGCGGTTTAGGAAGCAAGGAGGTGAAGAATGCCCAGCCGAGAAAAACACCCGGAGCTCATCCCTCCACACGGCGGCTACCAGGATCTGAAATCTTTCCAGATGTCGGAGATTGTTTTTGACGGCACGGCCTTGTTTTGCGACCGTTTTATCGACCGGCGGTCCCGCACCCATGACCAGATGGTGCAGGCGGCGCGCAGCGGCAAGCAGAATATCGCCGAAGGCTGCATGGCTTCAGGCACTTCAAAAAAGACCGAACTCAAACTGATCGGTGTGGCGCGGGCAAGCCTGGAGGAGCTGCTGCTCGATTTTAAAGACTATCTTCGCCAGAAGGGCCTGCCTCTCTGGGGAAAGGACCATCCACAGGCTAAAAAAATTCGGGCACTCTGCTACAATGAAAATAGGTCCTATACGACCTATAGACCCTATCTTGAAAAAAGCGCTCCAGAAATTGCCGCCAACACCTTAATCTGCGTGATTCACCAGGCGAACTACCTGCTTGATCAGCAATTGCGCGCTTTGGAAAAGGAGTTTTTAAACGAGGGCGGTTTTACCGAAAAACTCTATCGTGCACGAACTCAGATGCGCGATCTGAAGAGAAAGACATGAGCTACGCCGAAGACAACCTCATCGCTCTTTCCGCTCTCCAGCATATGATATTCTGCGAGCGGCAGTGCGCGCTGATTCATATCGAGCAGGCATGGCTTGAAAACAGGTGGACTGCCGAGGGGAGAATTCTTCATGAGAAAGTT
>JAGVBM010000232.1 GCA_020059765.1 Bacillota bacterium | reverse complement strand
TGACGATCGTCATGATGCCCTTCACTTACTCGATTGCCAACGGCATCAGCGGGGGAATCGTCTTCTATGTGGTCTTGAACGCGTTCCGCAACCTGTTTGCGAAGGACAAAGTGAAGATCCACTGGCTGATGTGGGTGCTCGCGGTCTTGATCGTGCTGCGGTTCATCTTCATTACCGAGTCCTGATCCGAAAAACGATTGTTAGTTTGCATGATGCGATCCGAATCCGGCCAATGGCCGGATTTTGTCTTCCCCTAGCCCAATCAGATTGGAACAGGTATAATGAAAAACGAACGTCTGACAGATGGGAGACTGTTGCGTATGTATCATCGAAAAGAAACGCGTCCTGTCAAAGTGGGCCATTTTACAATCGGCGGTCAGGATCAGGTGATCCTGCAGAGCATGACGACGACGAAAACTCACGATGTGAAAGCGACCGTCGAACAGATTCAGCGGCTGGAAGAAGCCGGCTGCGAAATCGTTCGCGTGACGGTCAACACGGAAGAGGCGGCTGCCGCTGTCAAAGACATCAAGAAGGAAATCTCGATTCCGCTCGTGGCGGATATTCATTTTGATTATAAACTGGCACTGAAAGCGATCGAGAACGGGATCGACAAAGTCCGCATCAATCCGGGCAATATCGGACGCCGGGAGCGGGTGGAAGCCGTAGTGAAAGCCTGCAAGGAACGGGGTGTGCCGATTCGCATCGGGGTGAACGCAGGCTCGCTGGAAAAGCACATTCTCGACAAGTACGGCTATCCGACGGCAGAAGGCATGCTGGAGAGCGCCTTGCACCACATCCGGATTCTTGAAGATTTGGATTTTCAGGACATCATCGTGTCGATGAAAGCGTCCGACGTACCGTTGGCCATCGAAGCCTACCGGCTGGCGGCTGAATCTTTCAACTATCCGCTGCACTTGGGGATCACCGAATCGGGTACCCTGTTTGCAGGAACGGTGAAAAGTTCCGCCGGACTCGGTACGCTGCTGTCCATGGGTCTGGGCAACACGATGCGCGTATCGTTAAGCGCCGATCCGGTGGAAGAGGTCAAAGTCGGCCGGGAACTGCTGAAAACTTTCGGATTGATCTCCAATGCGGTCACCCTGGTTTCCTGCCCGACCTGCGGCCGCATCGAAATCGACCTGATCAGCATCGCCAACGAAATCGAGCAGTACGTGGCGAATATCAAGGCGCCGATCAAAGTGTCCGTCTTGGGCTGCGCGGTCAATGGGCCGGGTGAGGCGAAAGAGGCGGATATCGGCATTGCCGGATCGCGAGGCGAAGGCTTGCTGTTCCGTTACGGGGAAGTCGTTCGCAAGATCCCGGAAAAGGATCTGGTCTCGGAACTGAAGAAAGAAATCGACATGCTGGCGGAGAAATACGAAAAAACAGGATCCGTCAAATAACGAAAGGGCATGTACACTCGGTACATGTTTTTTTTTGAGCTCAAGTTCGGATAAAAACTGAATTTAGCAAAAATTTGCAAAGAAGGGAAATCCGAAACCGGTCTTTATCCGAACGTTTGATCTAAATGAATAAAAAACGTTCGCCTTTTTCGTTGACACCCGTTCCTCGGATTGATACACTAAACGTAGATTTCAATTGAAGTTTTATTTCGTGAGACTTGATCAATTTGATATGGAGTTCGTATATCCTCGGGGATATGGCCCGAAAGTCTCTACCCGGTTACCGTAAATAACCGGACTACGAGCTGAAAGCGAATCTAGGGTTCCGGCCTGGCAAGGCGACTGGTCCGAGCGATTCGTATGTCTGTTTTTGGCATAACACCGAAGGGGAAAAAGCCCAGGCGGGCAGGTTTCGCTCGCGCACGAGAGAAACTTGTCCGTCCTGGGTTTCTATTTTTGTTGAAAGTTGGAATAATAAGGGGACCTGGACGTTCGGAGGTGCAGCATGGAGAGTCGTTTGGTAGGAGTTATTATGGGAAGCCAGTCCGATTGGGAGACGATGCGGGAAGCGTGCGTTATCCTTGACGAACTGGCGATTCCTTATGAAAAAAAGGTCGTGTCGGCCCATCGCACACCGGATCTCATGTTTGAATACGCGGAGACGGCCGCTGCCCGCGGACTGGAGGTTATTATCGCCGGAGCCGGCGGCGCCGCCCATTTGCCCGGCATGGTGGCGGCCAAAACGGTACTGCCCGTCATCGGGGTGCCGGTGAAATCCGCTTCCTTGAATGGACTCGATTCATTGTTGTCGATCGTCCAGATGCCTGCGGGAGTTCCCGTTGCCACCGTAGCGATCGGCAAGGCGGGAGCGGCCAACGCGGGATTGCTGGCGGCGCAGATTATTGCCATCACCCGCCCGGAGATCCGCAAACGGCTGGAAACCAGAAGGGACGAAATGCGGAAACGGGTCATTGAAAGCGGGGATCTGACATGACAATGGACAGAGGGATAATGTCCAAAACGGGGGTAGCCGTACGGCCAGGTTCAACGACAGGAGCCATCATTCGACCGGGTTCGACGATCGGCATTCTCGGCGGCGGGCAATTGGGCCGGATGATCGCCCTGAAAGCGAGGGAGATGGGCTATCGGATCGCATCCCTGGATCCGGCTGCAGATTCTCCTTGCGGACAGGTGGCCGACAAAGAGTTTGTCGATGCCCTGGACAACCTGGAAACGGCACGGCAATTGGCCGCTGCGGCCGATGTGCTGACCTATGAGTTTGAAAACGTCAGCGACGAGATGGTCAAAATCCTGGAACAGGAAGCGTATCTTCCGCAAGGCGGCAAAGTGCTGCAGCAGACACGCCATCGCATCCGGGAAAAAATGGCCCTCGAAGCGGCCGAAATTCCGGTGGCGCCTTGGCGGCCCGTCCGTTCGGCAGCGGATTTGACGCAAGCGGTGGCCGAACTTGGTCTGCCCGCCGTCTTGAAAACGGCGACCGGCGGTTATGACGGAAAAGGGCAGTATGTGATGCGGCAAGAATCGGATGTGGAACAGGCCTGGAAGAGCCTGGGCGGCGGTGCCGTCGAACTGGTTCTGGAAGCATGGGTTTCCTTTGACAAGGAGATTTCAGTGATTGCCGCCCGCAATCCGAACGGGGAAGTGCGAACGTTCCCGACGGCGGAAAACATTCACCGGGACAATATTCTGCACATGTCGTTCGTGCCGGCGCGCATTCCGGCGGAGGCGGACCAGGCGGCACAGGAATTGGCGCAGAAGATTGCAGCCGAACTGGATGTCGTCGGCTTGATTGCCGTGGAGATGTTCTGGCAGGAGGGCAGGATTCTGGTCAACGAGCTGGCTCCGCGTCCCCACAACTCCGGCCATTACACGATGGATGCCTGCGTCACCTCCCAGTTTGAACAGCATGTCCGGGCGATTTGCAATTTGCCCTTGGGCGATACGAAACTGTTGACGCCCGTGGTGATGGTCAACATTCTCGGCGAACATGTGCAGCCTGTGTTGGACAAGGCCCATCTGCTGAATGGCGGCATCAAGCTGCACCTGTACGGAAAAGCGGAGGCCCGCGAGAAACGGAAAATGGGCCACCTCAACGTGCTGGCGCCGTCTGTGGAGGACGCACTGAAAACGATTGAACGGCTGGAAATCTGGAGCCGATAATCAAGTCATACAGAAGCAGCAACCCGAAGCAGAAAGGAAGTTTGGCGAATGTCAATCAAAGCATTGTCCCCGTTAGACGGGAGATACCGCGAACAAGTGGCGGATTTGGAACTGTACGCATCCGAATGGGCGTTGATCAAGTACCGCGTACACGTGGAAGTGGAATGGCTGATCAAAATGTCGGAGACGGGATCGATTGCCGGCGTGCGGCCGCT
>JAGVBM010000296.1 GCA_020059765.1 Bacillota bacterium | reverse complement strand
CTTCATCACATCACCCAGTTGCCCGGTCAGCGTCAGCTTTCCTTTGCCGGGGGCAATGGACACTTCGATCGACAGCGTGTCGCCGCCCGCCTCCGTCCACGCCAGACCGGTCACGACACCCACCTGATCTTCCTGTTCCGCCAAACCGAAACGGAATTTGGGGGCACCCAAATAAGTTTGCAGATTTTTGACGGTGATGTTGACCCGCTTTTTCTCTCCGGAAACGATTTGCTTGGCGGTTTTCCGGCACAAGGCGCCGATTTGCCGTTCCAAGTTGCGGACTCCCGCCTCCCGGGTGTACTCGCGGATCACTTTCAGAATCGTTTCGTCTGCAAGGCCCATTTTTTCTTTGGTTAATCCATGGGCCGCCAGTTGTTTCGACAGCAAGTGATTTTTCACGATGTGCAGTTTTTCGATTTCCGTATACCCGGGGATATAGATCATTTCCATCCGGTCGAGCAGCGGTCTGGGTATGTTATGTGCGACATTGGCCGTGGTAATGAACATGACCTTGGAGAGGTCATAGGGAATTTCAAGGTAATGGTCGCTGAACGTGTTGTTTTGTTCCGGGTCCAACACTTCCAACATGGCGGAAGCAGGGTCTCCCCGGAAATCGTTTGACATCTTGTCAATTTCGTCGAGCAAGAAAACCGGATTGATCGTGCCCGCCGTTTTCATTCCTTGGATGATTCGCCCGGGGAGAGCACCGATATATGTACGACGATGTCCCCTGATTTCTGCTTCATCCCGAACTCCGCCAAGGGAAACCCGGACGAATTTGCGGTTTAAGGAGTTGGCGATGGATTTGGCCAAGGAAGTTTTCCCGACTCCGGGTGGTCCGACCAGACAGAGAATCGGTCCGCGCAGCTTGTTGACCAGTTTCTGGACAGCCAGGTATTCGAGAATGCGTTCTTTTACTTTTTCCAGTCCGTAGTGTTCATCGTTCAGGATCTGTTCCGCTTTGATGATGTCGATCTCGTCTTCGGTCATTTCGGTCCATGGAAGCCCCATGATCCAGTCCACATAGGTGCGGATGACCGACCCTTCGGCAGACGTGGAAGGCATTTTTTCCAAACGGTCGATTTCTTTCTCCACTTTTTCGAGAACCGCTTCCGGCAGCGTCAGTTTCCCCAATTTCTCGCGAAGTTCTTCCACCTCGCCCTGGCGGCCTTCCTTCTCGCCAAGTTCCTTTTGAATCGCTTTCATCTGTTCGCGCAAATAATATTCTTTTTGCGTTTTCTCCATCTGTTTGCGGACTCGTTGGTGGATTTTTCGTTCCAGTTCCAATACTTCCCGTTCGTCGGAGAGGATTTGCATCAAGATTTCCAGACGGGTCTTTACATCAACCGCTTCCAGGATCGCCTGTTTGTCTTTGATCTTTAAGGTCAGGTTGGAAGCAATCGCATCCGCCAGGCGTCCCGGCTCTTCAATATCCATGACGGCGGTCAACGACTCCTGATTCACCTTTTTGGAAATCTTGATATAGTGCTCAAACTGCTGGATGACGGCACGCATTAAAGCTTCCGATTCCGGATCGACTTCTTCCGCTTCGTCAATTTCAAAAATGTCCACTTCGTAATGATCGTCAATTTCGGTATATTCGACCAATTGCGCCCGCGACAATCCTTCCACTAGTACACGGATGGTGCCGTTTGGCAGTTTCAACATCTGTTTCACACGGGCCACGGTTCCTACCTTGAAAATATCTTGCGGCTCCGGGTCGTCGATGTCACTTTCGGTTTGCGACGCCAGAACGATTAGATGATCATTGACCATGGCTTTTTCCAGGGCACGAACCGATTTTTCGCGACCCACGTCCAGATGAAGAACCATTGTCGGATACACTAACAGTCCGCGGAGCGGTAACAAGGGCAAATTACGTCTAGAATTTGTGCTTATGCTCATCGATTGCACCTCCACAGGACAACTCTCAGATGAAAGATATGGATATCATTTTACCGCATTCATGTTACCATATGCAATCCACGCAAAAAAAGCAGGGGCCATTCCCCCCTGCTTTTCTGTGGAACGCCAGCCTTTTTTCATGTTGGCAGCAGCATCGCTTTGAAAGACACCTTTTTTACGGTTTAGTATTCGAGAGGCTGCACCGATGGGGACGCGGTCAACACATTTGCTGCGGGCGATCCGATCGGCACACGTTCCACCGTTTCCTGATAGGTCAACGCTTGCTGAATAATCTGTTCAATACGGTCAACGGGAATGATTTGCACTTCGCTGTAAGTTTTAAACAATTCCTGCCAGTTATCCCGGGGGATGAACACGCGAGTCGCACCGGCCGCCTTCGCCGCTTCCACTTTCACGACCACGCCGCCAATCGGTTTCACCAATCCCCGGATCGATACTTCGCCAGTCATCGCGACGGCATTGTCCACCGGGATTCCCTTGATCGCCGAATAGATCGCAGTGGCGATGGTTACTCCTGCCGACGGTCCGTCAATCGGTGTCCCGCCCGGGAAGTTGACGTGAATATCATAATCAAAAGGGTTGATGTTCATCGTCCGCTGCAAAGCGGTCATTACGTTTTCAATCGAACCGCGGGCCATGCTTTTTCGTTTCATGACACGCTGTCCGCCGCTCATTTCCTCTTCATCCACAACTCCTGTAATCGTCAAGCGGCCTTTTCCCTTCTCTTTCGCGTCCTGGGCTGTCACTTCCAGTTCCAAGAGCATCCCCATATTCGGGCCATATACAGCAAGCCCGTTGACCAGCCCCACTTGCGGTGAGGAATGAATCTTCTTTTCCGGCCGAGGAGAAATTTGCGACGAGTGAATCACCCATTCCACATCTTCCGTCTTTATGACGTTTCTTCGTTCCGACAAGGCGATTCCGGCTGCAATCTGCACTACGTTGACCGCTTCCCGTCCGTTTGTCGCATACCGTTTCACGACATCGACCGCTTGATCCTCGATCGGGAAGTCGATTTTCTTCGCCGCATTTCGCACGATGATCTCAATTTCATCAGGGATCAATGAACGGAAGAAAATCTCCACGCAGCGGGAACGGATGGCCGGTGGAATCTCGTTGGGGGTGCGCGTCGTAGCCCCTACCAGACGAAAATCAGCCGGCAGCCCATTTTGGAAAATATCATGAATGTGGCTTGGAATATTGGTGTCTTCCGAACTGTAATAGGAACTTTCCAAGAATACCTTTCGGTCTTCCAGCACTTTCAGCAATTTGTTCAGTTGGATCGGATGCAATTCCCCAATCTCGTCGATGAACAGAATTCCGCCATGGGCTTTGGTAACAGCACCCGCTTTTGGCTGCGGGATTCCTGCCATTCCCATGGCTCCCGCTCCCTGATAAATCGGATCATGCACCGAGCCGATCAGCGGATCGGCAATGCCCCGTTCGTCAAATCGCGCTGTTGTCGCATCCAACTCGGTAAATTTCGCGTCCTTGTTAAAGGGGGAATTGGGGGTCGCCTTTGCTTCCTCCAAGATCACCCTGGCGGCCGCCGTTTTCCCGATTCCCGGAGGTCCGTAAACGATCACATGCTGCGGATTGGGTCCGCATAAAGCGGCACGCAACGCACGAATGCCTTCTTGTTGCCCGACGATATCTTCCAGACTGGCCGGCCGGGTTTTTTCCGCCAACGGTTCTGTCAAGGAAATCGATCGCATTTTCCGCAATTTCTCCAGTTCCTTCTTCGATTCACGCTCCACGGCGGAGCGGTTGTTTTGCTGCGACCTCAACAAATTCCAAAAATACAATCCGATCACAACCGCAAAGAAAACTTGAATCAGACTCAAAACGGACATCCAATTCAAAATCATTTCCCCCCTTCATACAGGCACCTCATTCTGTCACCTAGTATGCCCAGCGGAGGTAAAAATAAACTGGGGGCTGAGCGCTTTTCCGCCTCAGCCGCCAGTTGGGACACGTTATGCCGTCTCTTCTTTTTTCTTTTTCTTGCTGCGGTTTTCCGCCGTTACCATCACCGTCGGTTCCTTTTGAGCCACCGTTTCCCGGGTAACGACACACTTCACTACATCATGCCGGGACGGAACATCATACATGACGTCCAGCATGATGCTTTCGATGATCGCCCGCAAGCCCCGAGCTCCCGTGTTGCGCTTGATCGCTTCTTTTGCAATTTCCCGCAGCGCTTCCTCGGTAAACTCAAGCTGAACCTCATCCATTTCCATCAGTTTTTGGTACTGTTTGACCAGAGCATTTTTCGGCTCGGTCAGAATTTGGACAAGAGCGTCTTCATCCAACGCTTCCAATGTGGTGATCACCGGCAGACGACCGACAAACTCCGGAATTAAGCCGAACTTCAGCAGATCCTCCGGCAGCACTTTCGCCAAATAAGTGCTCTGCTTGTCGGCAACCGCCGCTTTTTCTTCAGCCGTTCCAAAACCGATCACTTTTTTGCCCAAGCGCCGCTTAATGATCTGCTCCAATCCGTCAAAAGCTCCGCCGACAATGAACAAGATGTTTCCCGTATCGATTTGGATAAACTCTTGGTGCGGATGCTTGCGGCCTCCTTGCGGCGGAACGCTGGCAACCGTGCCTTCGAGTATTTTCAGCAGTGCTTGTTGTACGCCTTCGCCGGAAACATCGCGGGTAATCGACGGATTTTCCGATTTGCGGGCGATCTTGTCAATTTCGTCGATATAAATGATCCCTTTTTCCGCTTTTTCCACGTCATAATCTGCCGCTTGAATCAGTTTCAGCAGGATATTTTCCACGTCCTCGCCGACATACCCCGCTTCCGTCAAGGACGTTGCGTCTGCTATCGCAAAAGGAACATTCAAGATCCGAGCCAAAGTTTGCGCCAATAATGTCTTGCCGGACCCCGTCGGTCCGATTAACAGGATGTTGCTTTTCGACAATTCCACTTCATCTGTGGTTTTCTGGTTCGCGTTATTAATTCGCTTATAGTGGTTGTAAACCGCCACAGCCAAAGATTTTTTCGCTTTGTCTTGGCCGATCACATACTGATCGAGAATATCGCGAATCTCCATCGGTTTGGGAACGTCTTTCAATTCGAATTCCTGTTCTTCACCGAGCTCTTCTTCCACGATCTCGTTGCACAGCTAAATACATTCGTCGCAAATATATACACCGGGCCCGGCTACCAACTTCCGAACCTGATCCTGACTTTTTCCGCAAAACGAACATTTCAGTTGTCCTTTTTCGTCGTTGAATTTGAACATGTCTTCACCCCTTATTTCAAGTCTTTCAAGTCTGACCGGGAGATCACGGCATCGATCAGGCCATACTCTTTGGACTGCTCAGCCGTCATAAAATTGTCGCGGTCAGTGTCTCGTTCAATCTTTTCAAGCGGCTGCCCGGTTCGTTCCGCATAGATCCGGTTGATCTTTTCTTTCGTCCGCAAGATCCAATCGGCATGGATCTTGATGTCGGCCGCTTGCCCTTGTATACCACCGAGAGGTTGATGAATCATAATCTCGCTGTGCGGCAATGCGTAACGCTTGCCTTTCGCACCTGCCGTCAGCAGGAAAGACCCCATGGAAGCCGCCATTCCCACACAAATCGTGGAAACATCCGGTTTAATGAATTGCATTGTGTCATAGATCGCCATGCCGGCGGTAATCGAACCCCCCGGGCTGTTTATGTATAGATGGATGTCCTTCTCCGAGTCCTCTGCAGCAAGGAATAACAATTGTGCAACAACAAGATTCGCCACATGGTCGTTGATCGGTGTGCCTATGAAAATAATTCGATCCATCAGCAAACGGGAATAAATGTCGTAAGAACGTTCTCCCCTGCTGGTTTGTTCGACAACAATAGGTACAAGATTCATCCGGTTATCCCTCCTGGTTGAGATTGGAAAAACAAGGCACTTTTAAAAAAGTGCCTTGTGTCAACCCTTAGTGTTATGATACACGATATTACGAGACTTTGCTATTGTCAACTAAGAAGGCGACCGTTTTGCGCGCCACGATATCGCCGCGAAGCCCAGAAAGGTTCGGATCGCGCGATTCGAGAATCTGCTTCACCTGGTTAAAGTCCATTTGAGCGGAATCTGCAATTTTGGCAATTTCTTCGTGCAGATCATCTTCGGTTGCTTCAATGTTTTCAACCTTGCCGATTTGCTCAAGAACCAATCGGGTACGTACACGCTTTGCCGCGTTTTCTTGCATGTCGGCACGCAGCGCTGCTTCCGAAGAACCGGTATACTGCAGATACGCGTCATACGGAATGCCCTGCATTTGCAGACGCTGTTTGAAATCGTCCACCATTATGTCGATTTCACTGTCGACCATTTCTTGCGGAAGCTCAAAATTGGCGTTAGATACAGCTTTCTCAATAATTTGATCTTCGATGTATGCCTTTTTGTCATTTTCCGCTTTTTCCTGCAATTTCTGTTCGACGTCCGCTTTCAGTTCATCCAAAGTATTGAACTCGGAGATATCCTTCGCAAATTCATCGTCCAATACAGGCAACTGTTTGCGCTTGATTTCATGCAGATGAATCTTAAACACTGCCGGTTGTCCAGCCAGACCCGCCACATGGTAATCTGCCGGGAAAGTTACGTCGATGTCGCGATCTTCGCCTTTTTTCATGCCGATCAGTTGCTCTTCAAAGCCAGGAATGAACGTACCGGAACCGATTTCAAGCTGATATTTCTCGGCTTCGCCGCCTTCGAACGCTTCACCGTTCACGAATCCCTTAAAGTCGATGATCACCGTATCGCCTTCTGCCGATTCACCATCTTCCACAACAATGATTTCGGCGTGGGACTTTTGCAGATTCACCAGTTCGGCTTCCACATCTTCCGCCTTCACTTCAAACTCTGCGGATTCGATCGGCAGGTTCTTGTATTCGCCCAGTTGCACCTCCGGCTTTACCGTAACGGTCGCTTTGAAGATCAACGGTTTGCCTTGTTCAATCTGAACGATATCAATTTGCGGACGGGATACCGGCTCAATCTTTGCTTCTTCCACTGCATGGCCGTAAGCGTCCGGCAGCAGAAAATCCAAAGCGTCCTCATACAGGGCTTGAATGCCGAAACGTTGTTCGAAAATTTTCCGGGGTACCTTGCCTTGGCGGAACCCGGGCACTTTGACCTGTTTCACCACTTTTTTAAACGCTTTATCGAGCGCATCATCTAATTGTTGGCTGTCAATTTCCACTTCCAGCACGCCAATATTGGCTTCTGTCTTTTCCCACTTTGCAAACATCAAAAATCCTCCTTAAAAAACATCCAATGCACGATATGTATGGCGGAATTTCCTTAAAAGCAACCATTTCATTATAGCATAACTGCGCAAGCTTTCAAATACTTTGCAAAACGATTGCAGAACGGTTTGCCGAAGGGATTGATCAATAGCAGACTAAAAAAGCAGCATCCTGCATGCTGCTTTTGCATTCTGCGGTCCCGTCCGGTGAAACAAAGTCCATCCGAACGGGATGAATTTGGCGTGCCTAGCAGGATTTGAACCTGCGACATTTCGCTTAGAAGGCGAATGCTCTATCCAGCTGAGCTATAGGCACCCATATAGGATCAACCGGGCAAACCGGTGAACAGACTATAGTATATGAAAAATTGCTTCATTGCGTCAAGAGGAAACATGCAGTGAAACTGACAAATTATTGATTCAAAAAAAATTTGTTGACAGCAAAACCATTCATTGGCTTCCCACTCGCGTCACGGTGCCGAATGCGGACTCGTACGCCGGAGGCAGAAGGTTCCAAGTCGAGCACCGCATAAGACGGAACCTGAAAGCCGCCGCGCGGGTGGGACAAACTTCCCGGATTGATGAACAGAATTCCCTGCTCTTCCACAATCAACGGAACATGAGAATGGCCGAACACCGCAATTTGTGCTTTCATTTCTTGTGCCCGGTACAAGAGGGGCAATAAACTATGCTTGACCTGATAATGGTGGCCGTGTGTCACCAGAATCCGGATGCCGTACAAGTCGATCAACTCTTCTGCTTCCGCCGCGCCTGGACGGTCACAGTTGCCGCATACAGCCTTCACTTGCAAATCTTTGACAATGGCCGCGTCATCTGCATGATCCCCGGCGTGAATCAGCAGATCAATCCCCGGATGGCGACGAGCAGCCTGCTCGATGCGGTCCGTCCGGCCATGGGAATCACTCACGATACAGATCTTCATGCCCGATCCTCCGCTGAAAGAACTTTGAGCAAGGTTTGAATCGCCCGTGCTCGGTGGCTGATCCTGTTCTTTTCAGTTAACGCCAGCTCACCGAATGTTTTCTCTGCTTCCGGCACATAAAACAAAGGATCATACCCAAATCCGTCATTCCCTTTCAATTCGTCCAGGATGACGCCTTCACATTCCCCGCGCACCATGACCGTCGGTTCGCCGGGTTTCGCATAGGCAAGCGCACAAACAAACCGGGCCGTGCGTTTGTCAGCCGGAACGCCTGTCAATTCATGCAGCAATTTCCGGTTGTTCGCTTCGTCAGACGCTTGTTCGCCTGCATAGCGGGCGGAAAAAACGCCCGGCCTCCCCTCCAGCGCGTCGACTTGCAAACCGGAATCGTCGGCCAATACCGGAAGATTCAAGAGGTTTGCCACCGCTTCCGCTTTTTTCCGCGCATTCTCTTCAAATGTCATTCCGTCTTCCGTTACCGGCGGGACAGATTCGGGAAGGGCCGTGATTTCCCATCGCAATTCGGACAAAGTGTCGGCAAATTCCCGAATTTTCCCCTGATTGCGGGTCGCAAGCACCACTCTCACTCGTTTCTCTCTCCTTGTGACTGAGGTTACCTGCCGTTGCCGATCAAACCGGAGGTTTCGCCCAGGGCGTCTTTTTGTTTGTGAATCAAATGCTCGATCCCGGTCTTGGCCAGTTCCAACAATTGATGGAGTTCATCCGCCGAGAACGGATTTTCCTCGCCGGTCCCCTGAATCTCCACATATTTGCCGCTGCCGGTCATGACCACATTCATATCGACTTTCGCCGTTGAATCTTCCTCGTAATTCAGGTCAAGGACCGCTGCATCATTGACGACTCCGACGCTGACGGCTGCCAAATAATCGGTCAGCGGAATTCGGTTCAGGGTGCCTTTTTGCACCAGCATGTAAAGGGCATCCGCCATTGCTACAAACGCCCCGGTTATTGAAGTCGTTCGGGTTCCTCCGTCAGCTTGAATCACATCGCAGTCCAGCCAAATGGTCCGTTCGCCCAACCCCTGCAAATCCACGACAGAACGCAATGCCCGCCCGATCAAGCGCTGGATTTCCATGGTCCTGCCGCCGACTTTACCCTTCGTCGACTCTCGTTGGTTGCGGTTCGGCGTGGCCCGGGGCAGCATGGAATATTCGGCCGTGATCCAACCTTGCCCGGTTCCCCTCAAGAAAGGCGGAACCTTTTCTTCGATCGTAGCGGTGCAAATGACTTTCGTGTCTCCTACGGTTATAAGAACAGACCCTTCCGCATGTTTGTTGACGTTTCGTTCAATCGTTACCTGCCGGGTCTGGTTGTGGTCTCGGCCGTCCGGTCTCATCTTATTCCCTCCGTTTGCCAGATCTTTGCACTCTATACTAACATACCCTATCCCCGAATCCAATATATCCTGCAGGACTTTGGATCAGCCTCCCTTTCAACAACAGGCCGGCAGACCACTCAGATGTCCTGCCGGCTTGTTCGTATCAGAGAGGTTTTTGGTTGATCGTTTGCGGACGGAGCATCGGCTTGCTCAGATCCATTCCGGTTGCATTCGGTGTCTGTCCTTTTACAGTGATCTTCACTTTTTGTACCGTCGAGTTTTCCAGCACCGACAGAACAATCGAGTTAAACAATTTGTTTTGCTCGGTCGTTGCGCCCTCCGTCAGCAAATTGTCAAAATCAAGCGTCACCGTGTCGCCCGACATTTTCGCATCAAGCAGCTTGCTGGAAGGAGCCAGCGTCGGCTTCAAATTAGAGTTCATCGGTCCCGCTTCCAACTGGGCAATCGTCGTCTTGACCGGATCTTCAGTCGTTTTGGCGATCATCCGTGTGATCGGTACGAGATAACTGAAATTGCCGACACTGTTGGTCCGTTGGTAGTATAAAGTGACCCTGGTAGTTTCCATCGGATTGATATTGGGCGACACCTGCAAGTTGATTCCATTGGCGCGGCTTAAAGGCTGCCCGATTGGCGTGTAGCTGGCGGGCAGGGCAGGCACCGTGTTTCCGTTCACTTTCAATTGCACCTGTTTGATGTTCGGCTGTTCGGTCAGTGTCCAAATCACAGCGTCCACCAACTGCTGCTCCGCTTTCGGATCTTTAATCTTCATAATCTCATTGTTAAAATCGACGATCGCCATGTTGTCTTTCACGTTGACCGTCATTTTGGTCCCTTTCGGGATGACGGAGTGAAGTCCGGTTCCCGTCAGCAAGGCCTCCGACTTTTCCGGAGTCAAATAGGTTAACGCTTGGTTCAGCACGCCTTCCGCTCTCGGAAGGCTCACCCGAAGCGGCACCACAAACCCTTTTTCGTCCGCAAAATACAGAGTGGACGACATCATGTTCGTCTGTTTGTCGCTCATTTTGTTCGCATCTGTCGGCGGCGGATCCAACGGACTGGATGCGGGGGTAAACATGCCGCACCCTGTCGTGCCCGCCATCAAAACCACCAATGCACCTGCCAATGCTGTTTTCTTGTGACGCATCTTACGTCCTCCTCAATCCTCATTTTCTACTTTTATATATACGAGGGGGTGGACGAAGTATGCTTGTTTTATTTTATCCCCAATGACAGGCTGCGGACCTCGACTTTCCGTTCCAGCCAGCGCTCCGCCACGTCGGTAAAATGGGCCGCGTCACCCGTCGTGTAAAACCGGTGAACGGGAGCGGGGTTGTCAGTCTGCAGCAGATCTTTCTCAGCCAAGATAAACGATGCTTCCCTGGCCGTTTCTTCCGCCGAGGAGATCAGTTGCACCTTACTGCCCGCCACTTTTTGAATAACCGGCTGCAGGAGAGGGTAATGGGTGCAGCCAAGGATCAGCGTATCTAACATTTCATGCTGCAGCGGTGCGAGATAGTCACGGACGATCCGCTCCGTTTCCTGTGAATCCAAGTCCCCATCCTCCACCAGTTTGACAAATGGCGGACAGGCTTGGCTCACCACTTGCAGCCTCGGATTGATGCGATGCATTTCCCGTGCATAAGATCCCGAAGACACGGTGACTTCCGTGCCAATTACGCCGATTCGTTCCGTACGGGTGGCACTGATCGCCGCTCGACTGCCCGGGGTGATGACTCCAAGCACGGGGACGGGGTACCGTACCCGGGCTTCCGTCAAACTGACCGCCGTTGCCGTATTGCAGGCAATCACGATCATTTTCACGTCCTGCTCGACCAGAAAGTCCATAATCTCAAAGGAAAATTGGCGAACTTGTTCTACAGGCCTGCTGCCGTAGGGGCAACGGGCGCTGTCACCGACGTATATCAGGTTTTCCTGTGGCAATTGCCGAAACATTTCCCGTACGACCGTTAATCCTCCGACGCCTGAATCAAACAATCCGATCGGCTTTTCACTTGCCATAAAACTTCATCCTCTCAACCCAAACATGTATTGGAGAAATTAACGTCCCTTTCTATTAAGGTTCAACGTACAGTTCCATTGCGCCCATATCGATAACTATCCCCGCTGCCATCAGAAAATCCGTTCCGATTATCCCGTTACTGTCCAAGCCGTAATCCAAATCACCAATTTGGATCGTATAGTGCTGAACGGAAACGGAATCCAGCATAAGCTTGTCAATTTTTTTCTCGTAGACGAACTCTTTACCGCCGATACCCCGCACCGTTTGGATGGTGTCTGTAAGCTCGGGCTCCAGTCCAAGTTCCAAAGCAATCTCGGCAGAGAGAAGTGTTGTCGCTGAACCCGTGTCCACCAAAACATTTGGAACCGTCATTTCTATTCCGCGATGGGCAAATACAGCATTGACAAACGGCAATCCGAACATTATGTTTAACTTCATTGAGTTGCCCTAATGCTTATCCAATTTTTCTCCTCAATGTCCAAAACATCGCGGGAGGTATGAACCACGTAAAGTTCGCGTTCTTTGTTCGCTCGGTGTAATTCGATATATTTTCTCAATGCTTCTTTGCTGTCCTCATGGAAGGTATTCACCACGGATAATTCTTCCACAATCCGCTTATTGCCTTGCGATGTGGCATCAATCACTTCGATCAGCACCCACTGCGAAGGGTAATTTTCTTTTACTTCCGACCATTGCATACAAGCCCTCCTCCTTTTCACAAGAAACTATGATTATTTTATTATATCAAAATTCGTCTCGCAGCCGAAACTAACCATTGGGAATGCCGTCATTAACGAAAATTACGTGTCTCAGATATAAAATTCATTGTTGAGAGCGCAGCAAAATACCCTACTTATAAACTAAGTAGGGCAAGCCAGGAAAATTGTTTTTAAATCTGTATTTCCCCGAGTCGAACCAGTTCCACTACTGCTTGGGACCGTCCTTTGACATTTAGCTTTTTCATAACGTTGGAGATGTGATTCCGGACGGTCTTTTCACTGATAAAAAGCACTTCCGCGATTTCTTTCGTCGTCTTGTCTTGAACCAGCAACTCAAAGACTTCACGTTCGCGATTGGTGAGAAGAGATTTACTACGTAGGTCCTTACCCGCAGACACTTTCTTCGATCCCTCCTTGCTCGGGTCATGATTGACAAGGTCAAGGGATACAGTCAACTTATAGTATGACCGGGAAAGGACGTTGGTTCCGCTACGCGATCAACAATTTCAATTCCATGACGCCCATTTCTTGCAAACGTAACGGGACAACCATCGCCTTCGCAGAAAGGGATTGCGTTACATGTTCCCCGTAAAGCAGCTTCGGCGGGGAAATGTCGACCGTCAATCCGTCTTGCGACATCAAAGAACAGGCGTTTCCGCTGATCATGTTTCCCAATTCGGAGATCGCACTCTGACTGAGTTCATCCAGTTGTTGCAGTTCAAATCCGCCCATCATCGCCGAGGCGATTTTCAATGCGGTATCCGGCACAAATCCGAATGCGATGATCCCTTCGATTTCCCCTTTCAAATCAATCAAGATCCACAAATTCGAAGTATGTAAATCCGCATGTGCATGCGCAATCGCACCGGGTTCCGCCGAGATGCTCGTCATCTGTTCCAAGACCATTTGGGCCGCCGTCAAAAATGGACTTATGATCCGTACTTCCATCGGTTCATCCCCTAAGCTGTAATTGGATAAATCATGCAGTCTTATTTTCAAGTTTAATTTTTTTCGACAAAATATGAAATAGTTTACAATAAAAATGAGACGAAAGTCCTACTGAAAGAGCCTCCTGCATAAAGCAGAAGGCTCACAGAAAAATGAAGGTTCGGTTGTCGCTTACTTCCGCAGCCAGCTCGTCAGCGCATAGCGGTTGACCTGACCGTTCATGGCGGCGATCGAAGTGGTCAGCGGAATGTTCTTCGGGCAGACCTGCACGCAGTTTTGCGAATTGCCGCATTCATGGATTCCGCCCTCACCCATTAACGCTTCGATTCGTTCATGGGAATGCATGGCTCCGGTGGGATGCGTATTGAACAGACGCACCTGCGAAATCGCAAAAGGCCCGATAAAGCTTGTTTTTTCATTCACGTTCGGGCAAGCTTCCACGCATGCCCCGCAGGTGAAACACTTGGACAATTCGTAGGCCCATTGGCGATCCCGCTCCGCCATCCGGGGTCCGGGCCCGAGATCGTACGTGCCATCGATCGGCACCCACGCCTTGACCCGTTTCAAGGCGTCAAACATGCGGGAACGATCGACCACCAGGTCGCGAACCACAGGGAAAGTACGCGCCGGCTGCAGCTTGATCGGCTGCTCCAGGTTATCGATCAAAGCAGTGCATGCTTGGCGCGGTTTTCCGTTGATTACCATCATGCAGGCTCCGCAAATTTCCTCAAGGCAGTTGGATTCCCAAGCTACCGGAGCCACGTTTTCTCCTTTGGTATTCTTTGGATTGCGCTGGATTTCCATCAAGGCGGCAATCACGTTCATGCCCGAACGGTAAGGCACTTTGAATTCTTCCGTGTAGGAAGAACTGTTGTTGTCGTTTTGCCGTTCGACAATCAGGTGAATTCTTTTCTGTTCGCTCATTGTTTGGTCGCCTCCTTATCCACACTGTAGTTGCGCAGTCGCGGCTTGATCAGGGACGTGTCAACAAGATCATATTCAAAGGCGGGTCCGGCGGAAGTCCATTTCGCTTTTGTGGTTTTCAACCAGTTTTCGTCATCGCGATCCGGGAAATCCGGTTTGTAATGAGCGCCGCGGGATTCGTTCCGGTTCAATGCACCAATCGTGATCACCCGGGCCAGTTCCAACATGTTCCACAACTGACGGGTGAACGGTGCCATCTGGTTTTCCCAACGGGATTTATCGGCAATGCCGATGCGCTTATATCGTTCCATCAGTTCAAGAATCTTGTCATCCGTTTTCTTCAATCGATCATTGTAGCGGACAACGGTCACGTTGTCGGTCATCCATTGACCAAGTTCCCGATGGAGTTGGTATGGATTTTCGTCGCCCTCCATCTTGAGAATGTCTTCGTACTGTTGTTCCCGCCGCTTGCGTTCCGTCTCAAAGAAATGCTGCGGTACGTCGCCGGAAGCTTTTTTCAAGCCTTTGACATATTCGACCATTTTCGGACCGGCCACCATGCCGCCGAATATGGCGGACAACAGGGAGTTGGCTCCGAGACGGTTTGCTCCGTGCTGGGAATAGTCGGATTCTCCCGCCGCGAACAGGCCTTTGATGTTGGTCTGCTGGTCATAGTCCACCCAGAGGCCGCCCATCGAATAGTGAACAGCAGGGAAAATCCGCATCGGAACTTTTCGCGGATCGTCACCGACAAATTTTTCGTAGATTTCCAGAATACCGCCCAATTTCACATTGAGAACTTCTTTCGGAATATGGGAAACATCCAGGTACACCATATTTTCTCCGTTGATTCCATGCCCCAGATCCACGCACACATGGAAAATTTCTCGGGTTGCGATATCGCGGGGCACCAGGTTTCCGTAGGCCGGATATTTCTCTTCCAGGAAGTACCAGGGTTTGCCGTCTTTGTAGGTCCATACGCGGCCGCCTTCACCGCGGGCCGACTCGGACATCAGGCGCAGTTTGTCGTCGCCGGGAATCGCGGTCGGGTGAATTTGAATAAATTCGCCGTTGGCGTAGTATGCCCCCTGTTGATAAACGGCAGCCGCAGCCGTACCGGTGTTGATGATCGAGTTGGTTGTCCGGCCGAAGATCAATCCGAGACCGCCGGTTGCAAGAAGAATCGCATCAGCGACAAAGCTGTGAACTTCCATGGATCGGAGATCCTGCGCCACAATCCCGCGGGCGGTACCATCATCATCCTGAACAACCGACAGGAATTCCCATCCTTCATATTTCTGAACGAGGCCCGCCGCTTCATACCGGCGAACTTGCTCATCAAGAGCGTAGAGAAGCTGTTGTCCCGTTGTCGCACCGGCAAATGCGGTGCGGTGGTGCTTCGTTCCGCCGAAACGACGGAAGTCAAGCAAACCTTCCGGTGTGCGGTTGAACATGACGCCCATCCGGTCCAACATGTGAATGATCTTCGGCGCTGCTTCACACATCGCCAAGACCGGCGGTTGATTGGCCAAGAAATCGCCGCCGTATATCGTATCGTCAAAGTGTTCCCAAGGCGAGTCGCCTTCCCCTTTTGTGTTGACGGCGCCGTTAATCCCGCCTTGCGCACAAACAGAGTGGGAACGTTTCACGGGCACAAGCGAAAAAAGATCTACAGGTATTCCGGCTTCCGCGATCTTGATCGTCGCCATCAGACCGGCAAGTCCGCCACCTACTACAATCATGCGTTGACTCATAACCAATTCCCTCCTCCTTATGCCAATGTATTTTTAAACGCCAGAAGTGCGCTGACACCAACGGCTGACAGAATCAACCAGATGCCGCCCATGGCATAAGCGGAAATCTTTTGCGAACGGGGCCCCACGGTGACGCCCCAGTGAATCAAAAAGCCCCACAGGCCGTTAGCCAAGTGAAAAGCGGAGGCGACAACACCGATGATCATAAACCAAAACTGGACCGGGTTCTCCACGATCGCCGCAACCATGTCAAAATTCGCCGCATTCCCGCTGAAACGGGTTGTCCAAAGATGCCACACAACAAAAATAAATGTAATGACTCCCGAGATCCGATGCCATACGAACATTTGATTGCGGAACCACGTATATCTTCCGGCGTTATACCCGCTGGTAAACGCAATATACATGCCGTACACGCCGTGATATAAAAGCGGCAGGAAAATAAATAAGAACTCTATGATCTTCAGGAATGGAAGTCCGGCAATTCCTGCAACCGACTCGTTATATCGTTCGGCTCCCAAGGTTGCGGTTGAATTCACAAACAGGTGAAAAGCAAGAAACACACTGACCGGAATGACTCCCATTAAGGAATGCAAACGTCGAAACCAAAAATCTTTCTGTTGTTCCACTTGAGTTCAGTCCTCCCTTCCATCTTCGCCCAATATGCATGTTCTTTCTCTCACATGCTCTCTGATTCCTCTCTGCTCTCTCCGGGCGCGCCCCCCTTATGTACTGTGAAGTTTCCAACAGACGAAAAGAAGGGTAACCGCTTTCTTTCGGTACCCATTCAATTCTGAACTGCCGTTCATTCCACGAAAATTTTCCCACTAAACCGGATGTGTGTCAAGAATGTTACAGCAAACCGCCTATCCGACTGCTGCCTCGTATGGTTGGAGTCCATCATGAGGCGTGTTTGTTTCCGGGTGATCTGCCGCTTCCCAAACAGGAAGGACCCCTTTTGTTTCAAAGACCGGGTTTTCCTGCCGCATCTCCGTGATCGAGTGTTCCATTTGTTCCATTGACAGACCTTGAATGATATAACTCATTATTGCCTGTGTCTGATTTACGATTCTTTTTTTGTGCAAAATTTCTGCCCCGTTGTTTTCCGCAATTCTTGCAATCAAACGGTCGACAAAGTCATGCTCCTGAGTGGACGATTGCAAGCGGAGGTAATGCGTTTTCGTCACGCTGTCCGATCTGTGGTCGGTTCCGGCTTCGTCCCAAACCGGCTGCCGCAGCACATGTCCGGTATGCCGCAATAAGGCTGTCACATCTTCGACAACGGCGCTTGCTGTCGGAAACTCGCCGGCACCTTTGCCGATCAGCGTCAAATCTCCCACTACATCCCCGGAGATTGTCACTGCATTAAAAGCGTCGTGAATTTCCGCCAAGGGATGGGACAGCGGCAGCAAATGCGGTCCGACCGTAAAAGAAATGCCGTTTCCCGTTTGGCGCGACCGCCCCAGCAGTTTAATCACATAGCCAAACTGGCGTGCCGATTGAAGATCCTGCAAATCGATCCGTGAAATCCCGCGAACCGTCATCTGCTCGATGGGCAGGTTGATATCATGGGCCAAATTCGTCAAAATCGCCAGTTTATAAGCTGTGTCATAACCTTCCACATCGCTTGCCGGATCCGCTTCCGCATATCCCAGCTGCTGCGCCTGACGCAGTGCCTCGGCAAAGGAGAGCCCGTCCCGTTCCATTTGCGTCAAAATGTAATTGCTCGTTCCATTTAAGATACCTGTTATTTCATGGACGCGGTTTGCCGTCATGTAGCCTTGCAGTGTGCGGATGACCGGAATCCCGCCAGCCACGCTCGCTTCAAACAACAATTGCACGCCGGAATCGTGTGCTGCCTTGAACAACTCCGCACCATGCTTGGCCAACAACTCCTTGTTGGCGGTAACCACATGTTTGCCTGCCTGCAATGATCTCAGGATAATTTCCCGGGCCGGCTCGACGCCGCCCATGACTTCAATCACCAAAGAAACTTCCCCGTCGGTCAGGAACGTTTCCGGGTTCGTGACGATCGTTTCCCGGGAAACACTGACGGCTCGCTGCTTGAGCGGATTGCGTACCAAGATATAGGGAATCTCAATCTCATAACCGGTCCGCTCTTTGATCAAGGTTCCGTTTTGCATGAGAGTTTTCACCACGCCGGCTCCCACGGTTCCCAACCCCAACAAAGCCGCTTTGATTCGTTGTTGCTTGCCCAAGGTTCACACCTTCCCTTCTTCCAAGAATTGTTTGATCCATTCATTCATCTGTTCAAATTCGATTAAAAAAGCGTCATGTCCATGAATCGAATTCAGTTCCCGGTAAACCGCCGGTTTCCCCATTCGTTGCAAGAAGTCCGCATCCTGTTTCAGTTCGCTTGCAGGGAACAGGAAATCCGAATCGATGCCGATCATCAACGTTTTGGCTTGAATTTGCGCCAGCGTCTCGCCGTAATCGCCCCGTCCGATAGAAATATCATGCAAATCCATCGCTTTCATGAGAAACAAATACGAATTGGCGTCAAATCGGCTGACCAGTTTTTCCCCTTGATAACTGAGATATCTTTCCACCTGGTATTCGGAGTCCATCGCATAGGGATCTGCGGTCGGCACCATCGACCGGCCAAACCGTTCCTCGTACAAACTGAAACTGCGGTAGGTGATCATGCCGATCCGCCGTGCCAGGTTCAGTCCTTTTTCCGGAAAGGTTTTTCCGTAATACTCCCCGTCGTTCCAATCGGGATCGTTCAAAATGGCTTGCCGCATTACGTTGTTATAGGCGATTCCCATGGTGGAAAAACGGCCGCAGGAAGCAATCGGGATCAACGTTTCCAGCATGTCGGGATAGGTAACGCCCCACTCGAACGCTTGCATGCCGCCCATCGATCCCCCTAGGACGGAGCGCAGTTTCGCAATGCCAAAACTTTTCACGAGATGGTATTGCGCCTGCACCATGTCACGAATTGTGACAGTAGGAAAGTTCATGGCGTAGGGTTTCCCCGTTTCCGGATCAAGGGTTGCCGGCCCGGTCGAACCGTAGCATCCTCCCAATACATTGGCGCAAATTACAAAATAGCGGTCTGTGTCCAATGCTTTTCCCGAACCCATCAGTCCATCCCACCAACCGGGTCCGTCTTCGCTGCCGGATGCATGGGAATCTCCCGTTAATGCATGGCAGACGAGAATCGCATTGTCCTTCGCCGTATTCAACGTTCCAAATGTCTCATACGCCAGTACCGCCTCGGACAACCGATTGCCGCTCTGCAAAATCAGCTCCGGCAGTTGAAAGAGTCTGCGGATTCCCTCATTGATTTGTACCGCCATGCACGCCACCTCCACAATTCATCAGTCTTCACAATCAAAAACCCCCTCTGCAACAGAGGGGGTCACAATTTATGTTCGCCGCCTCTTATCTGTCAGAATCCACCGATTCTGCAGGAATTAGCACCTTGAATGGGCGATTTGCAAATTCGCAAACCACTCTTCATTCCGGTTGCCGGGCTTCATTGGGCCAGTCCCTCCGCCGCTCTGGATAAGAGT
>JAGVBM010000217.1 GCA_020059765.1 Bacillota bacterium | reverse complement strand
ATCAATTCCGTATGTGCAGGACCGAAGTTATATCCGATTGCTTTTAGCGTCTCCGTTGTTATCCGTATGGCCTCCTCTGCCCCTTCAGGCTCAGCTGGAAACGAGCCGAACAGTTCCGCAAAATAAGGCGGATCTGATACGATGCGATCTGTGATGCCCAGTACGTGAATGTCTCTACCGCAGCTGACGGTTTCCACACTGATCAAAGAGCCTTCCATATATTCTTCAACTAACATTTGAGGAGCCTTCCGGATCCCCCTCCAATATTTGAGGTTTTCCTTATGAGAGCGAAGAGGTTCCTCAAAATCACTTGGTTTGGCAATCATTTGAACCCCTTCACTTCCGGTTGTGTCAAGCGGCTTTAATACACAAGGGTACCCGATACGTTTTCCCGCTTCGAGTGCTTCTTCCACCGAATCGACAAGGGCAAATTGGGGAGTAGGAATGTTCAATTCCGTCAATTTTCGACGCATCTCAAACTTATTTCGGCAAATCCTAACGGCAGAAGGAGGAGTTCCTGGTAACCCCAATTGTTCTGCTGCGATTGCCGCTTGAAGAATTTCCAAATCAAGAGAAGCAATGATACCGTCGATAGGGTGTACAGCTCCGTAATCCTGTAACACTTGAATGAGCCCATCCATATCGTGATGCGTGTCTACTGTGATAATGTGATCGGCATATTTCAGAATCGATGTTTCAATCTGTTCACCCGGTTTTAGATAGTATTGAGGATCAAACGTAGCAAACGTCACATAAAACCCCAGATTTTTGGCACCTTTAAGGTATTCCATCCCAGAAGAAGTTTTGTTCATATCTAAAAACAAAATGTGCTTGGAACTCATTGGAATGCTCCTCTGCTTCATTAATGTATGAGTTAGAGTGATCCGTGAATTGTGAAGTCTTTAGAAGCTATGATTTCACAAGAGTTTTGTTGAGAAGCGATTACCCAGTCCAACTCACCGCCGTTTTCCATTACCCAATGGTACTCGTGCTCTGTTAAAAAACGTGTGAGGCTGGATAATCCAATAATCTTTGTGGATGGGTCGCCTACACGAGCATCATGTTGCAGTACGCAATCGGACTGGATGATATACCCGTTTGGTTGAATGACCCGATGCATTTCTTCGTACGATCTCTCGACACCCGCTGTCCCTTTTGTTAACCAGATGTCATTGATGGCATGATGTCCAACATAAATGTCTACACTTCCAGAGGCAATCGGCAGTTCAGTTGCATCTCCTTTCACGCTGTAAATCGGGAAACGAACTCCTCTTTTTTGTTGAAGAAGATGCGCTTCGTTGATTCCGATGGAATAATAGGTAACAGGAATATTCAACCGGGACAGCAAAAGGGGGACGATGATATTCGGCCCTGAGCATACTTCCACAATGACATCATTTGGTTTTACAAGTTGCTTCAGAACGTTTTCAAAGTAGAAAACGTCACTCCAGATGTAAGGAACATGACCATCTACATCCGGTAAAGTAGAATACTCAAGGTTCAAAACTCCCTTTTCCTCACGATACTGACGTCCGCAGACGTTACACTCGTAAACCGTCTCATTTTTAACCAGATCACTTTTGTCGACAGGACAGCAAATAACAGATTTCATACGGCTAACCTCTCTATCTTCTAGTGATTTTTAAGAAGTTACTCCTCTTTCAGTCGTGGCCATAAACAATCATCTTTAAAAACACTCATTCGATACCCTGAAACAGGATGACCCAAATGATACTTTAATACCCGTATCTCACCTTCTTTGACGAATCCAAAGGATTCGTATAAACGTATAGCGGTTGTATTAGGCTTGTACACGTAAAGATACACTTGTTCCAGATTCAATTCATAGAAAGCATAACGGAGAGCACGGTGCAGCAACTGTTTCCCGTATCCCTGCCCTTGGTACGTCTTCTCCGCCACAGCTAATGTAATCTCAACTTTTCGGTTAATAAAACTCAGATCATGAAGTCGATAAAAACCAATCGGTTCCCCGTCCACGTATTGAATGAATGTGAGCGGATATTCTTGAATGACTTCCGCCCGGATGAATTTCTCTACACGGGATTGATTACTGGGTAGGCTATAATAGAAATTTGACGTAAGTTCGGATTCGTTAAACCACTTGTAAAATAACTCCTTGTGTTCCTCTTCTACAGGTCGATATACGACTGCCGTCATTTAGTCGTTCCTCACTTTGTCCACTACCTTATTGACGTTTTGTTCCATCAAATCCGCAATCTTTTGCGAATCGTACTCCTGAATCTGCCGCAGTGAGCGTATAACATTCTGTTGTCTTTCAATCGAGTGATTTTGACTTAATTTCCATTTTCCCTCGATTTTGGTGATCCGTATTTTGAACCCTACAATTGCCTTCATGAGTTGATCTGTAAACTCATCGTGAAAATCGGCCTGCCACGGATTCGGCATCGAAGACTCATAAAATTGTACGGTTTTTTCTATGATCGATTTGAGGTTTTCTTGATCTTCGATCAACTCAAATTCCCCATACACATGAACCGCAACGTAGTTCCACGTTGGTACAGTATTTTTTTCTCCGTACCAAGTTGGGGAGATATAGGCATGTGGACCGTTAAACATGACGAGTACTTCCTCGTGCTGCAGTTCCTTCCAATGCGGATTTGCTTTCGCCATATGTGCCAATAAACATCCCTGGTCAGTCGTCTCCTCCAGTAGGAAAGGCAAATGAGTTGCAAAGGAGCCCTGTTCTGTCCGGGAAAAGAGAATCCCGAAGCTGTTGTTCCGTATGAAATTGAAGAGTGCGTGTTGGTCACTGACTTCAAACGATTTGGGTATGTACATGCCTAACTTCTCCCTTCACTGTTTCTTTATTAGCAGACCCTTCTGCATAAACGCTTCAGCAATTGAGGGCTCCTCAAATACACCGTTCTTTTCAAGATGTTTCATCGTAATTTTGGATGCATTTCGAATACTTTGAATCACCTGATCTTGCGAGTAGGATTCCTCCATAATTCTCGCTGTTTCCTTGGAAGTGAAGTTTAACCTTTGTAACCATCCTGGTACCACATGATAGTCTGGTTCCAGATAACCCAAGATCAAATCAGGAAGTAACGCACCAACGTATTGCTGCTGAGGCAGGGTGAGTTGCCTCCACACCACAGCAAGCAAGGAAGAAAAATAGGCGTGATGATGTTTTTCATCCTCAGCATGATCTGAAATAACTTCGCGTACGGTTTTAACCACTCGTTGATCCTTCGGGACAGTCGACAATGTTCCTGTAATCAAGGTCTCCGAAATGATCGAGAAAAATAGATAAATTAACCTTTTCTTCTCTGCAGGAACGT
>JAGVBM010000338.1 GCA_020059765.1 Bacillota bacterium | reverse complement strand
CCTTCGCGCGAGATTTTTTCCCAAAATGAAACTTTTTCAGGAGGTGATCGCATGGCGGGAAGACCTAGCAAACCTGTTCAATTGCTCAAGTTGGAAGGGAAAAGCCACCGGACAAAAGCGGAACTCGAACATCGGGGCAAGGCGGAGAAATCTCTTTACACCGGAACGACGTTTAAAGAGTCGCCCGCCGTGAAAGCTGACCCGATTGCGCATCGAGAGTTCTCGCGACTCAAAAAACTTTACAAGACCATCCAGTACGTTGACGGACTGGACGAACAGATCATCAACCGGTACTGCTTGCTCATTAGCCAGGAGCAGGCACTCGCAAAGATGACGGAACACATGCGGCAGGACATCGACGAGGTCAATGACGTAGACGATCGATTGAGAATCTACGAGTCAATCGCCGGGGTAACGGACAAGGTCATGAAGACGCGAGACATGTTGCTCAAATTGGAGGATCGCATGTTCCTGAATCCGACTGCCCGTATCAAGTCTATTCCAAAGTCGCCGCCGGAGGAGAATAAAGAATCTGCAATGGCGCAGTTCATGAAACGGCGTGGTGGCAATGGCGCATGATAAAGCGAGAGCCTTAGAACCGATCGAGTTTATCCAGATGCTCCATGCCGTCGATGACTTCTACGGGCAGTCTTTCCAACTGCTTGATTGGCAATACAACGTACTGTGGGATGTATACGGCACGGTAAAGGATGACGACTATCGGCAGTATCGATACGCGTACTTGGAGATCCCAAAGAAAAACGGAAAAACATCTCTGATTGCCGCCATTGCTCTTTATCATCTTGTTTGTGATGGCCCCGGCGGTCAGATATACTGTTGTGCTGCTGACCGACAACAGGCTGAATTGGTTTACCGGGCGGCTTGTGGGATGATCGAGCAAGAGCCTGAGCTTGAAGCGACTCTCAAGGTCACAGACAGCAAAAAAGAGATCAAAAACCGCGAGACCGGAACGACCATGAAAGTACTTTCGGCTGAGGCGTATACCAAACACGGCATCAACCCGACCGTGGTCATATTCGATGAACTCCATGCGCAGCCTAACCGCGATCTTTGGGACGTGATGACGTTTGGCGCCGGGGCAGCTCGGAAAGAACCAATATGGTGGGTTATCACGACGGCTGGCGACGATCCGGACCGGAAATCGATCGGATGGGAGATCCACGAGAAGGCCCAGAAGATACTTTCCGGAGAACAGGATGATCCATACTGGTATGTGAAGATTTATTCGGCTCCCGAGGACGCCGACATTTTCGACGAAGAGACTTGGTATAAGGCAAACCCATCGCTCGGCCATACGATCAGCATAGAAAGTGTAAGGCAAGAGGCGCTTACAGCTCGCAATAGCGAAGCTGCCGAGCGTCTTTTTCGTTGGCTCAGGCTCAATCAATGGGTGTCGCTCAAACGCGTCGGATGGCAGCCGCTCACGCTCTGGGATCAGACGACGGGAAAATGGGATTTGTCTGAGTTGATCGGCAAGCGGTGCTATCCAGGACTTGACCTGTCCAGCACGACGGACCTTACCGGGGTCGTTTATCTTTTCCCACCCCAGGAAGGTATTCCAGACTGGCGGTTTATCCATGATGCTTGGGTCCCGGAAGACAACATGACGGAGCGCGTAAAGCGGGACCATGTTCCTTATGATCGCTGGGTGAATCAAAAATATTTACACGCCACGCCGGGAAACGTCATCGATTATGATTTCGTCGAGGCCCGGCTGCTGGCGGCCGACAAACAATACAACATCGCAACACTGGGAACTGACCCGTGGAACAGCCGAATGCTTACGCAACGGCTGATGCGGGAAGGCATGGAAGTAGTGGAGATCCCACAAACGATGGCGCAGATGAGTCCAGCCATGAAAACCATTGAGCGCCTCATGAAGTCCGGTCAGATGACGCATGAAGCCAACCCACTCGCTCGTTGGTGTTGGGGGAACGTCGTCGTTGCGGTCGATGGCAACGAAAATATCAAGCCGATGAAGAACCGTTCCATGGATCGCATTGACTTGACCGTTGCATTAATCAACTCCATGGCGACGGCGTTATTGTTTGAAAACGTCGATGCCGAGTCTGTGTACGAAACGCGCGGCATTAGAACTCTGTAAAGGGGGTGATCAGTATTAGAATTCCGCTTTTATCAAAGTGGCTGGAGAAACGATCCCATCCGTCGAATCCCGAAAAATGGTTGACTGATCTACTTGGTATCGGCCAGACGACCTATACAGGGGTAGCAGTTAACGAAAAGACAGCGATGCAAACAACGGCGGTCTATGCTTGCGTGCGAATTCTCGCAGAAACCATCGCATCACTCCCGTTTCCGGTGTATCGCCGCTTATCTGGCGGAGGAAAAGCCCGTGCTCCTGATCATCCGCTATATAGTATCCTGCATGACGTCGCAAATGAGGAAATGACCTCATTCACACTTCGCGAAACCATGATGGGGCATATCGCCTTATGGGGAAACGCCTATGCGGAGATTGAGCGGAATGGTGCGGGGGATATTGTAGCCTTATGGCCTCTTCTTCCGGATCGAACATGGCCGGAACGGAACAAAAACACGAAGAAATTGGAGTATAAAACTGTTTTGCCGGATGGTACTCTGGCTCTGTTATCAAAAGAGCAGGTGCTGCATATTCCAGGGCTTGGGTTTGATGGCCTTGTGGGTTACTCTCCAATTGCGATGACCCGGCAGGCAATTGGCTTGGCTCAGGCTACTGAAGAATTTGGGGGACGTTTTTTTGGTGATGGCGCTCACCCTGGGGGCATTGTTGAATATCCGGGCACACTCAGCGATGTAGCTTATGAACGGTACAAAAAAGATGCTCAAGAAAATTATGGAGGACTTGGGAAAAGCCATAGGCTGATGGTTCTTGAAAACGGGCTTAAGTATACGCAGGTTGGCATTCCGCCGGAAGATGCACAATTTCTGGAAACCCGTAAGTTCCAGCTCAATGAGATTGCCCGTATTTTCCGAATACCGCCGCATATGATCGGTGATTTGGAACGCGCAACCTTTTCCAATGTGGAACAGCAGTCTATTGATTTTGTGGTTCATACAATCCGGCCATGGTTGGTTCGATTGGAACAAAGTATACAATTCAAGCTTTTTACGCCTACCGAAAGGAGGCTTTTTTTTGCGGAGTTTGTTGTGGATGGTCTGCTTCGCGGGGATGTCAAAACAAGGTTTGAGGCATATGGGATCGCCATTGATAAAGGATGGATGAATCGGAATGAGGTCCGCGAAAAAGAAAACCTGAACCCGCAGGATGGACTGGATGAATTCCTCGTTCCGTTGAACATGGCCCCAGTGGGTCAAACTCAACCGGAATAAAGAAAGGAGTGATGTACATGCCTTCGATACCTACACATAGGTCACCAACGAGTGATGCGTCATGGGATGGTCCTGCCAATGAGGCCCGATTAAAAACAGATCATGATTATGCTTTCTACCGCAAAGCATATGCGTGGCGAGATCCCGATGGTGATGAAACAAAAAAGAATGCCTATAAGTTTATTCACCATGAAGTAGACAGTGACGGCAATCCCGGTGCTGCGAATATTCGCGCTTGTACAACCGGCATAGCCGTACTGAATGGCGCACGGGGAGGTACTACAATCCCGGATGCCGACAGACAAGGAGTGTATAACCACTTGGCTGCTCATTTACGGGACGCTGAGGTAGAACCGCCGGAATTAAAATCAAGATCTTCCGACACAAAGATGGAACATAGGGCTTTCACGCTGGCGGGTATAGAAATTCGAGCAGATGACGCAGAAAATCCTAAAATCGTAGGTCATGCGGCGATTTTCAATTCCTTGTCCGAAGAGTTATTCTTTTTCAGGGAAAAAATCGCCCCCGGTGCTTTCAGCAAGACGATTAAAGAAGCTGACGTGCGCGCTTTGTGGAACCATGACCCTAATTATGTCCTGGGTCGAACGAAAAGTGGGACGTTGAAACTTTCCGAAGATGAGAAGGGCCTGGCAATTGAGATTACACCGCCCAACACGCAATGGGCGCGCGACCTCATGGAAACCATTAAGCGCGGGGATGTCGACCAGATGTCTTTCGGGTTTCAGGCGCTGCGCGAGGATTGGGAAGGAGACATGAACAATCCTGTTCGCGTCCTAAAAGAAGTCAGATTGTTTGATGTATCTCCGGTAACCTTTCCGGCTTACCCAGCAACCGATGTATCCGTTAGATCGTTGCAAGAAATATTTAATTCTCGACCTAGTACGGAAGAGCCGCCGGATTTTGATTTGCAAAGAAAACAGCTTGATCTTTTATCTAAACTTTAAGGAGAGTGATATTTTGTGAAAAAAATTATTGAAATGCGTCAAAAGCGTGCTCAATTAATCAAGGATGCACGCGATATCCTGGACAAAGCGGAAAAAGAAAACCGCTCTTTGACCGCAGAAGAAAAGCAGGAATACGATCGCCGGTTTAAAGAGATTAACGAATTGGGCGACAGCATCGAGACAGAGGAACGACAAGCCGAGCTGGAGCGTGGGTTAACCACGGTTTCGCATCCGGCACACCGTCCGGAACCTGGTTCACCGGTTCAACGTGGCACCGATCCGCGCGAAACAGAAGAATACCGGACATCGTTTAACCATTACCTCCAAGTCGGACTCAACTTTTTGTCTGCGGATGAATCGCGGGCTTTGCAAGTAACCGACAAAACACTGGGGGGCTTCGTTGTAACTCCGCAGCAATTTGTTAATGATTTGCTTAAAGCGATTGACAATGCTTTAGTTATCCGCCAATTGGCAACCGTCCTTCCGTTGGGCAGCGCTGAAAGTTTGGGGGTGCCCACACTTGACAGTGATATCTCAGATGCTGACTGGACAAGTGAACTGGCAACCGGTGCGGAAGATACGGCAATGAAATTCGGAAAGCGGGAGTTGAAACCACACCCGCTTGCAAAACGGATCAAGGTTTCTAACAAACTGCTCGCCCAATCTGCCATTAATATCGATCAGTTAGTACGCGATCGGTTGGCTTATAAGTTTGGAGTCGCGATGGAAAAAGCCTACATGACCGGGGACGGTGTAGACAAGCCGCTCGGACTTTTTGTTGCTTCTGCCAACGGAATCAGCACGGGGCGCGATGTAAGCGATGGAAATACAACCACGTCTATTCAAACTGATGGGCTGATCTCCGCGAAATATACGCTTAAAGAGCCGTATTGGATGAATGCACGCTGGTTATTCCATCGGAATGCCATGGAACAAATCCACAAATTGAAGGATACAAACGGGCAGTATTTGATTCAACCAAACTTGCAAAACGGTCCTGCAGATCGGCTGCTTGGAATTCCGGTTGTCAATTCGGAATACGTTCCGAATACTTTCACGACAGGTCAATATGTCGGTATGATCGGGGATTTCAGCAAGTATTGGGTTGCTGATTCTCTGGCACTGTCGGTTCAGCGCCTTGTGGAATTGTATGCTGAGACGAATCAGATTGGATTTATCGGTCGGCTTGAAACGGATGCAATGCCTGTATTGGAAGAGGCGTTCATTCGCGTAAAATTGGCTTAATTTGACCATTAAAAAAGGAGTGTGAAATACGATGGCAACGATGGACATGTATAATGTCAATTCTCCTTCGTCCTCAATCCGGGCGCAGGCTGTAACAGCAACCTTGAATGGAACCGGAGTAGATCTTCAAGGTTTTGAGGGCGCACTGGTACTGCTTGACTTGGGACTTTTCGGTGGAACAACCCCTACGGCCACGATTAAGATTCAGGAATCGGACGACAATACGACCTTTACTGATGTGGCTGCTGCGGATCTTTTGGGCGGGGTATTGCCAGCGATTGATACGACTAACGACGAAACGACATACGAACGCGGATATATTGGACGTAAACGATATATTCGCGTAGCGGTTACAGCCATTGCAGGGACATCTCCCAGCCTGCCGACAAGCGCAGTCGTGGTTCGTGGTGGTCCCCGTAAGCAGCCTGTATAAATTGATTAAGAATGGAGGTCAAGCCTAATCGCTTGGCCTCTTATCTTTAAGAAAGGGTGATCGTATGAAGATCAAGATGAAAACGACATCAGCAGGACCGGATGGCATTCGCATGGCCGGACAGATAGTTGATACCGACTTGAAAGAAGCAAAAGAATTGATTGACGGCGGTTATGCAGAAGCGGTCGAAGAGCCGGAGGATGAAGAAAAGCCGAAGCGTAGGAAGTGATGACGAATGGCGCTGAAATTAATCACCCCGCCGACCACGCCTCCCGCTTGGCTGTCGGAGGTCAAAGCGTATCTGCGGATCGATGGAACCGACTTTGATACTTTGCTAACTGATCTGCTTAATTCTGCATGCAGGTACTGTCGGGAATTTCAGAATAGATCCTATGTTACGGAAACATGGGAACTGATCTTGGATGAGTTACCGGATTTACCGTTGAATCTTCCGAGGCCGCCTCTCCAGACTGTAGACAGTATTACGTTTGTCGATCAATCCGGTGTCGAGACTATCTGGGACCCATCAAATTATATAGTTGATAACGCCTCTGAGCGGGGGCGAATAGATCTTGCTTACGGAAAAAGCTGGCCGAGCATTACTTTGCAGTCCATGAACGGGGTTCGTATACGTTTTACGTCGGGATATGGGGACATATCTGCGGTGCCTCCCCTATACCAAACAGCGGTCAAACTGTTTATTGCCCATCGATTCGAGAATCCCGATAGTCAGGACGTACCGGAGGCTGTACATTTGCTACTCTGGCCCGACAGGGTTGTCCCAGTGTAAGGAGGTGTTCCTCTTGCGTATAGGGAACTTGCGACACCGTATCACCATTCAACAAATAGCCCGAATCGATGACGGCGCAGGGGGCTATACGGAGACATGGGCTAGCGCGGGAACCGTATATGCTGATGTATACCCGCTAAAAGGGCAAGAACGGTACGATGCGCAACAGATACAGGCGAACCTATCGCATCGAGTGACGATCAGATACCGCGCCGACGTGAATCCGTCCATGCGACTGTCATATGGTACTCGAACATTAGTGATTGAAGCCGTAATTGATCCAGAAGAACGGCACCGGGAATTAATTCTGATGTGTTCGGAGGTGGTGTGATGGCAAGGCCTGGCGGCAGCATCAAATTGAAAGTGAATATTGTGGGTATGGACGAAGTGATCGGCAAACTGAACAAGTTTGATGTTGAGGCTCGGAAGGCAGTTAGAACTCAGGTTCGTAAGTCCGCGAACGCGATTCGAAAAGGCGCGCAGCAAAGAGTACCCGTGGATTCCGGACGTCTGAAAAAGAGCATTCGTGCGCGGTATTCAAGCGACGGATTTTCGGCTGAGATTGCACCTGGCCTCAAATGGCGGGCGCATTTTATTGAATTCGGGACCTTGAAGATGGCAGCCCATCCATATATGATGCCCGCATGGGAACAAGAACGTCCTAACTATATCGCCGGTGTCAAACAAGCAATCAGAGGGGCGGTGAAAAAGTGAAAAAACGATCTCCGCTTTTGCCTTTGCAGAAAGCCGTCTATAACCGGCTCAAAAGCAACTTGACCGTACCGATCTACGATGCCGTCCCGGAGAGTGCGGTTTTTCCGTATGTGACGATCGGCGAGGATACGTCGGTAGATTGGTCTACAAAACTGACAAGCGGCCAGGAAGTCACGCACACGCTCCATGTCTGGAGTCAGTACATTGGGATGACCGAGGTAAAAGACCTGATCGACCAAGTGATTCAAGCGCTGACAATCAGCCCGCTTGACATGTCGGCGGATAAGTTCAAGGCCATCGTGCACAGTCTCGACCTCAACGAAACTTTCCGAGATCCGGATGGCACTACAAGGCACGGCGTTTTGCGTTTCAGATTCAAAATCCAAGACATTGAACCGGAGGTGTAATACATGCCAGCAGTAAGTGGTGTTGACTTTATTGTGCAAGTGAATACGGGGACTGAAGCAGCCCCTGTTTGGACGGCAGTCGGCGGCCAGCGCGGAGCAACGCTGAACATGGGTACCGATGAAATTGATACAACCAGCAAAGATAGTAACAATTGGCATGAGGGTCTGCCGTCGATTCGGAATTGGTCGCTGGACTTTGATGCTTTGCTCATCCAAGGTGATGCTGGTTTGACTGCCTTGGAAAATATGTTTATGAATCAAACACAAGTACAAGTTCGGTTGTCGACTCCTGCTGCAAACACGTATACCGGCAAAGCGACACTCACCGACTTTTCTTACGAAGGCCCGCACGACGGCGAGGCGACGGCCAGCGGTTCGCTGACTGGAACCGGCGCGCTGACTAAGGCGTAAGGGGTGAATGAACGATGGCAGTATTGACAGTGCAGAGAACAGCTTTGACTGGTCTGGCTCCTGTTTTTTCAGGAGCCGCAGTTGGTGGAGATTCGTTCGTCAACTCGGGACGTGTTTACTTGCATGTGAAAAACGGAAGCGCTGCGGCTATCACGGTGACTGTGAACAGTCAAACCGCTTGCAATTATGGGTTTGACCACGATGCGGTCGTAAACGTGGCGGCAGGAGCAGAAACGATTATCGGTCCGTTTGCACAAAGCCGATTTAATGATGCATCGGGATCAGCACAAGTGACTTACAGCGCGGTTACCACAGTAACTGTTGCGGTTGTGGAGGTTCCGTAATGGCCAACAAACAACGCGGATTTGTGGAGGTTCAACTCGACAAAAAGCGCACACTTCGATACACGCTAAACGCCCTCGCAGAACTGGAAGATCGCTTGGGCGTTTCTGTTTCGGAGTTGACGAATGTCCCAATGGGAATGAAGCAGATTCGTACTTTTTTGTGGGCAGGTTTGCTGCATGAAGCCCCTGATATCACCGAGCAGGAAGTCGGTAACTTGGTTGACTTCGAAAATATGGAGTATGTCAGCCAGAAAATCACAGAGGCATTTACAAAGTCAGCAAAAAACTCCAAGGGGCCGACTGGTCAGAACTAAGAAAGCTGGCCTTCGGCCCCCTTGCATTGCGGCAGGATGAGTTCTGGGATTTGACGCTGTCGGAGTTTGAAGAACTGGTATCAGGTTATGTGTGGAGGCGTGACCAGGAGACAGAGCTATTAGTCTATCACGCTTGGCTGTCAGCGGCGCTCGAACGCCGCAGGAAGCTGCCGAGCATTAAGCAGCTACTGAACAAAAATGCCGAGCCCAAAAAGCTCAGCAAAGAGGAACGAGATCGGGAATGGAAGGAGCTGCAGAAAAAGTTTGAACTTTAACCAGCAGCCACCCATTCCCCTTGTTCTTTTCGTACTGTTTTTAGGCACTGTTCGCAATTAAAATACTGGACGGATAATTCGATCTTATTCGGTGTTTTGCAAGATGGGCATTCGATAGAATTCATCTTAATTCGAGAGCGGATCAAAAAAATAATTCCACTAATAATCAGCATAGGGATTCCAATTACAGCGCCCAGAAGAGTAAGCGTAAAAATTACTCCTCCAAGAGCAAATATACTTGCCGCAATAGCTAAGCTGTGGCGTCTTGGCTGGCGTTGTTTTGCAGCTAACCCACTAGTCACAGAGATCTCTCCTTTCGGTATAAATATACGAATTCAGTTGAAATAATTTACAGTCCCCTACGAATTTCGACGGGGATTTTTTATTTCCTCTTTTGGGGGTGATGACATGGCAGAAACTATCGCGAGTATGGCCGTTCGGATCGGAGCGGACATTAGCGGTTTTGAAAAGAACATGAAAGAGTTTAATAGAACTTGGGGTAAGCTGGGTAAACAAGTTTCTCAGGCAGGACAGCAGATCGGAACGGCTTTCACAGCTGCAGGTGGAGCGATCGCGGCTGGACTCGGTTTTGCGGTCAACAAAGCGATGGACTTTGATGCACAGATGAGTCGGGTGGGAGCGATATCGCAGGCTACCGACTCCGATTTGCAGGCGTTGCGCCAATCAGCACTGGATCTCGGGGCATCAACGTCAAAAAGTGCCGCAGAAGTTGCCGTTGGAATGGAATTGATGGCGGCCAAAGGATACGACGCACAGCAGATTATTGCCGCAATGCCCGGAGTGATTGCCGCCGCTGAAGCATCCGGCCAAGATATGGCGTTGGTTGCGGATACGGTTGCCTCAGCCCTCAATGCGTTTGGCTTGGAAGCTTCTCAGGCATCCAAGGTTGCCGACGTGCTTGCAATGTCGGCAAACAGTTCTGCTGCAGGCGTAGATGATTTACAATATGCATTTAAATTCGCCGCTCCAGTTGCAAAATCATTAGGAATTAGCCTGGAGGAATTGGCAGCTGCGACTGGAATTATGGCCGATGCAGGGATGAAAGGGGAGCAAGCAGGCACGACGCTCAGGGCCGCGCTTTTGCGACTCGTAGATCCTCCGAAAGAAGCTCAGAACACATTACGAGATCTTGGCGTTTCCATCACCGATGCAAGTGGAAAATTCCTGCCGTTTGATCAAATCATATCTCAATTACGCACGTCCACCGAGGGCATGACAAACGCGCAGAAAGCCCAGGCGCTATCGACTATATTCGGCACCGAAGCTATGACAGGTATGCTGACGCTTGTCGAAAAAGGGCCTGAGAAACTACGAACCCTTACGGCGGAACTACAGAACTCCGGTGGAGCCTCAGCTGAGGCAGCGGCAAAAATGAAAGACAATCTCAAAGGAGCTCTTGAAGAACTTAGCGGGGCCGCTGAAACTGCTCAGATCAGCATCGGTGACGCGTTATCACCGGCATTGAAGTGGCTTGCAGATGTATTACAAGGTTTAGTAGATGGATTTAACAAACTATCTCCAGAGACAAAACGGTTTATCGCAATCAGCACAGCCGTAACCGGAGCTATCTTTTTAATAGTCGGAGCTTTGGGATTCCTTTCCGTGGCATTGGGGGCCGTCGCAACTGCTCAATGGGCAATAATTGCTCCGTGGGCTGGAATCATCGCAGCCGTGACAGCTGGCATTGTCGCAGTCATAGCCATTGGAGCGCTCATCATATCCCATTGGGACGAAATAAAAGACGCTTTAGGTGCCGCGTGGCAATGGATCAAAGAAACAGCCGCAGCCACCTGGGATTCCATCAAGCAGACAGCCATCAGCGTATGGCAGGGGATCAGTGGATTTTTTGTTGGATTGTGGGAAGGTATCAAACAAACTGCAACCGCCGTGTGGAATGGCATTGTCTCCTTTTTCCGAAGCACATGGGACAAAATCACCGGCATATTTCAGTCCGTCTGGAATGTCCTCGGGCCAATCGTTATGACGGGATGGGAAAATATTAAGACGATTTTCCGCGCAGTTTGGCAGACGATTGTGATGGTAATTGATGAAGCCTGGAATTTCATCAAAACGATTTTTGCCACGGCATTCTTGGCGGTATACAGCATCGCTACAGGCAACTGGAAGCTATTAGGGAAGACGTTCCAAGGTTTCAAAGAAAACATCGTTAGCATCATTCTGAACTTAATGCAAGGATTCAAGGAAATATGGGGTGGTGCTTTCGCTGCTATAGCAGCACGGACAGAATTTATGCTGACTTATATTAAAACTTTGTTTAAGTTTGCCAAGGATAAGATTGCCTCTATAGCATCGGGCATGTGGGAGGGGATCAAACAAACCTTCTGGGATGCGGTTGAGGCAGTCAAAACAACCGTTTCGAACATGTGGAATTCGGTTGTCACATTCTTTGCTGAAGCGCCGGGCAAAATCGCAGCAAAACTTGCTGAACTGAAAACTCAGATGATGCAAAAATGGCAAGAAATCAAGTCAGATGCGCTCAGCATGGGCGAGAACTTCATCCGGGGTTTTGTGGAAGGTATCACGAATATGGCCGCGTGGCTCTATACAAAGATCAGCGAATTTTTCAACAAGGCCGTCGATTGGGCAAAAAAAGTATTGGGGATCGCGTCGCCGTCCAAAGTCATGATGGAGATCGGGGAGTACACTGCTGAAGGACTTGCAGAAGGTATCCGCAACAAAACGGGTGAGGTCGAATCAGCCGCAAAGGATATGGCCAGCGCCGTCGAGGAACAAGTCAATCGCACCAAACAGCTCATAGACTCCTTCAAACCAGGCGGGGCCAACTTCGGCATGTCCCAGGAGCAAATCGACCGTATGCGGTTTGGCCAGTCTGCGGCAGCCGGAGGAAACCTTGATCTGGTTGCCAATGACGAGGGCTGGAAGTCGGTTCAAGGCGCCGTCCAGTCCGAGTATGAACGGCTCATTGACGAGGCGCGGAGATCCGGATCAACGGAAGATGTAGGCATCATCATGGACAAGGCAAAGGCGAACGTGGACGCCATACTCCAAAACGAACCGACAAGATATCACTCCGGCGGACTTGTTTCAAAACTTGGCCCCCGTGAAGTTCCGGCGATCCTGGAAGAGGGAGAGGTTGTACTTCCGCGCGGAGCAAGAGCGAGTGGCGGTAATGGGCTCACGATCAACATCACCGGCAATACCTTTTATGGGGAACGTGACCTTGTGGATCGCGTTGGCCCGGCGCTGATCCGGTATCTCGCGAAGGCGGGTGTCCGGACATGATCGTCAAGATTGCTGGTGTAAATCGAGGCGCTGATATTTCAGACGGAACCCTGCGGATCACCGACCAGATCAACGAGCGAAGCGTGTGTACATTCGAGATGATGAATCTATCCGGTCTCGGCGCACCGGAGGAAGGCATGGAAATCATCATCGAGGACGATGCTGGTGTCCGGATCTTCGGCGGGACGATCGACGAGGTGGAAGAGTCCGACCTGATCGCTCGAACGGACCTGGTATATTCGGTCACGTGCGTTGACTGGCATCAGATCGCTGACCGCAAGATCGTCGCGGAAACGTATCGGAACCAGACGGCGGGATTCATCGTTAACGATCTCTTGACGAAGTATCTTGCTGACGAAGGAGTCACAGCCGGTACAATCCAAACCGGGCCAACTGTGTCGGCAGCCGTGTTCAACTATGACCGAGCCAGTGAGGCCCTGCAGGACGTTGCGGAGCTCACAGGCTTCATGTTTTATATCGACGCAAACAAGGTGCTGCACTTCCTGGAGCGTACTACAAACGATGCACCTTGGTCGATCACAGAGACAAGTCAACCGACGCGCGACCTGAAAGTCACGCATGACCGGAGTCAGTACCGCAACCGGCAATACATCCGAGCTGGTCAGGACGTGACTGACCCGCAGACTGAACGACAAAAAGGGGACGGAGACAAACGGGTGTTCAATGTCTTTTATCCAATTGCTGAAGTGCCGACGATCACAGTGAACACCGTTCCTAAGACAGTAGGAATCGGCGGTTTGGACAGTGGCAAGGATTTCTACTGGAACAAAGGCAAAACAGAGATCAAGCAGGACGATGCAGGTACGTTGCTGACTTCAACAGATGTATTTGAGATCATATACAAAGGCTTTTTCCCGATCATCGTCGTTTCCGAAGATGCCGCCGGGATACAAGACCGCAAGACCAAGGAGGGCGGAACAGGGGTCTACGAAGCTGTCGAACAGCAAGCATCGATCGATGATGCAGATGCGGCTCTCGAATACGCGAAAGGCCGACTTCGCCGATACGGAAAGATCGACAAGCGGGTGACGTTTACGACCTTCAAAAGCGGTCTGAAAGCAGGTCAACTCTTGACCATCGACCTTCCATCCAGGGGCCTGACCGGGCAATATCTGATTCAGCGGGTGAATATTGACAATGTGTCCGGCAACGTCATTCGCTACAGCGTAGAGGCTGTGGATGGTGAAGTGGTTGGCGGATGGGTAAACTTCTTCCGGAAGCTCGTGAAAGCCGGTCAGACATTCGTGATTCGCGAGAACGAGATCTTGGTCCGGCTTGTCACTCAGTTCGAATCGTGGGGATGGACGGAAAATCAGACACAGACGGTGTATGCGTGCCCGGTTCCGTCCGCTACTCTTTATCCGAGTTCTACGCTTTATCCCTGCTGAAAGGAGTGGTTTTGTGGTTGATAATATCTTTGGCTGGTTGGGCGAATATGAAATCCATGTCTTTGGGCCAAACGGGACAGAAGTTCACAAGATCAAAAACCTGATAACAGACGGCGCGCTCAACCTGATCCGCGATGCGCTCGACGGCACGGTGACAGACCTCACACTCAAATACCTGGCTCTAGGCACGGACAACGGAACAATCCTGCCACTTGTAAACACGAATACGCAGCTCGGCGCAGAAGCGTTTCGAAAGGCGTTTACGAAACAGGCCGTGCAAGGAACCGGAGTATTGGAAAGTACCTGCTATATAGCCCCGACAGAGGCGAATATCAGTATTCGCGAGATTGGGATTTTTGCGGGGGCTGGGGCAACTGGTTCGCCGAACACAGGTATTCTCATTTCGAGGGTATTGTGGACGAAGGATAAGACGAACTTGGAGTCGATCAATATCGTCCGAACTGACACGATAGGAAGGGTGTGATCAAATGCCATATACGAAAACAACCTGGAACGAAGGAGCGGCACCAGGTATTTCAGCAGCAGAACTAAACAGGATGGAAACTCAATACGACGAATCTGTGCAATCGTATCCAGTAGGCTTGTTTGACCCGTTTGTCCTCTCGGGTTGTACGGCAGTCAAAAATGGATCGATCGCCAATCAACTTGATTTTACGGGCGGTACGGCTTATCCGAAACAAACAGACAATACACTTCGTAAACGAAATCCGGCGAGCACAACTTTTACGACATCGGTCGCGTCGACTACGTATTATCTCGATCTCAATCCTGACGGGACGCTCTCATGGGGAACTGCTCACAGCGCACAGGCGAATTATATTGCTCTCTATCAAGTTACGACAGATGCAAGTGGGAATATTTTGGCCGTGACAGACGTTGCGCAACGGCAGGCGAATCTTCTGCCCGGATTGGTATCGGCGATATTGATGCTGGCGGGAATTAGACCCGTCAATAGGGCTGGGGATACGATGACAGGTGGTCTTACTATCGAAAGCTCAACGGACGGCATCCTCAGGCTCAAGCAAACAGATGCAGGGTCAACGGCAGGAACCAAAGAAGGTGGATGGAACTATGTTGAGTTTCTTGATGGCCAAGGAGATAGACAAGGATACTTCGGTATCGACAATAGCGGTAATTTTCAGTTTATGCCGGAAATATCAGGAGCAGTAGCTAGAGTAGGCACGAGTACCATATGGCACGCCGGAAACGACGGATCCGGAAGCGGGTTGGATGCCGACATGCTAGACGGCCAACATGCGAGCGCTTTTGCGCTTGCAAGTTCCGCCGTCACCAAAATCACGGGATCATATACAGGTGATGGGACAGCTAGTCGAACGATAAATATTGGGGCGACCCCTAAAATGGTTATTGTATCTGGAGGAACAACACCTGTAACCTATATCGGACTTGTGGGCAACGCAGCTGACCACACTATAAGGATTATTGGAGATGGAAATAGTGTAACTGGATATAAGTCTGGTGGTGGGTCTCCATATTATCTGGTCGACATAACGACGAATGGTTTCATCGTTGGCGATAGCGGCTCATTTGCTGATACATCGAACGAAAACGGTGTTGTTTTTAACTATACAGCCTTTATATAAAAGGATGGTGAAAATAATGTTGATAATTTTTGATCAACAAGGTAAAAGAATCACCGATTTCGGCACGAACTCGCTTTATCCAGACGGCGTGCCCTACGACCCGCAGCCAGGCGAACTCGTTTTCCGGATCAACGATAACGACCCGCTTGTACAGCAGATACTTGCCGCGGGTAGCGTGGAAGGCGTCATCGTCAACGGAGTCGTCCAGTCCGTCAACGTGTTCAAACGCATTACCGTAACAGTAGATAAGCCGCAAATCACCGCAAACGGCATTGATACGGCAACCATCACGGCCACGGTCGACGATCCGGCCAGCACAGAGCCGATCGAATTCCGTGACGGATCAGGAACCCTCATTCAGACCGTCATTTGCGTAAACGGTCAGGCGCGGCTGCCAGTGACCGCGACCGTACCGGGTGACATCGTGATAATCGCGAAGTCCACTACAAAGTACGGCCAGAACCAAGTATCAGTGAAGGCGGTGTGACTATGAGGCATCTCAATGCAGAGATCGGAACGCAGCCAAAGAACCATCCGAAGGGAACAGGCCAGACAGTAAACTTCTCCCGGCCGCTTACGGCCAAGGAACGAATTCAGCAAGCGAAGCCGGTCGCACAAATGACAACTGCTGAAAAGAACCAACTGCTTGAAGATTTACGAGCCGCTCTTTTAGAGTAGGCTTTTTTGTTTTGCACCAAAAAACTGAGGAGAGTGATTTTTGTGCTGAAAGACTTGAATCTGGACAATGTATTCAGGATTGAAACGGGGGTGGCGGCATTGATCGGAGGCGGACTCGGCGGGGTGATTGAATTGGTGTATGGGCCGGATCATCTCATGTTTGTGGCGGTATTGCTCGCGGCTATCGGTTATGATTGGATGTCAGGAATCGCAGCTGCGCGGAAAGACGGGACATATTCCTCGGAGTATGGGATCGCGGGTATTCTGCGAACCGTAGTGATCCTTTCTCTGCCCGCATTTGCCAATCTGCTTGATCTTGCCTTTCGGACTCCCGGGGTTATCTTTTATGGTATCGTCACAGCTCTGATCTATCACACGTGGCAAAGTTTCACGGCAAATTCAATCCGGGCCGGTTGGGGGAAATGGATTCCAGAATTCATTTTCAATTCGGTGGAATCCGAGTTGAAAGCGAAAATGTCGCGATCGATGCAGCGGCAACCGGGAGATGATTCGAGATGAACTACCAGATTCTCAATCCCAACCTCACCTGGGCAAACGATGAGTTCCGCGTCTGGTTGGATCCGGATCGTGTAGATGGCATTGCGCTGCATCACATGGCGCACCCTACGGCAGATATTCAAACCATTCACCAGTGGCATATCTCCCGGGGCTGGTCCGGGATCGGGTATAACTACTGGATCAGCAAAAAAGGGGAGGTCTACCGCGGGCGCGGTACGTATATGGGGGCCGGTATCCTGAATCACAACGACCACTTGGTACACATCGGCTTTCAGGGAGACTTTGAGAATGTAGACACTGCCATGTCGGACGAACAGTTCAATGCCGGTATCTGGCTCATCGGCTACTTGAAAGGCATTTTTAAAAATGTGAAAGCGGTCGATGGCCACAAACACTGGCAGCCGAATGCATGCCCCGGGAAGAATTTCCCGCTGGAAGAAATGAAATACGGGCAGTATCGTAGCGCCACTGAAAAGACATCAATCTTTGGGCAGGCAACAGCCACAGTCGCGCAGATGAGGGAATATCTGAAACGTAAGAATCCCAACGCGCCTGATTATGCACAGCTTTACCTTGATATAGGAGAGAAATATGGAATCACCGGCGACCTGGCTTTCTGCCAATCCATCAAAGAGACCGGCGCTTGGCATTTCGGCGGACAGGTGAAGCCTGAACAAAACAACTTCGCTGGACTTGGGGCTACAAACGGAGGTGCGGCCGGTGCATCATTCAGAACACCAGAGCAAGGCATCGAAGCGCAGTTTCAGCATCTTTGGGGCTACGCAACGACTGACACTCTACCTGCCGGTATTGTTCTTGTGGATCCTCGTTTTGATCTCTTGGCGCAGGTTGGAAAGCGAGGAAGCGCACCGAATTGGGAGGACTTGAACGGCAAATGGGCGGTACCTGGCGATGGATACGGTCAATCCATCCTCGCTATGTGGAAAGAGATGTGCAGTCTGCAGGTGCAAACAGACTGGAAACAAGAAGCAGTCGATTGGGCCAGGTCAAAAGGTTTCCTGACCAGTGACCACGATCCGGCTGAAATAATAGATATGGGCACGCTTTGTGCGGTGCTCAAAAATATGGTGGAAAAGTGACACTCGCCTCGGCTTCGGCCGGGGCTTTTTTGTTTGGGAAGGATTTTATTTCCAAGAGAAGAATACTATTTATTGCAACCTTGAAAGGGGGAATTACTGATGGAAGAAAAATGGCATCAAAGGAAATGGTTCATCATTTTACTTTGCATCTTCGCTCCGTACATAGGTATTTTCCTGCTGTGGAAACGAACAAAATCAAAAGGATTGCGAGCACTTGTCTCGGCATGGGCTGTCATCGCACTTTTTGTAATCTTTTCTGATCCAGAAAAAACAAGTCAAACAACTGCCCCTGAAACAAATCAAATACAAACGGTAGACACAGCTGTGAAGGCGGAACAGGATAAGAAGAAAGCTGAGGAAGAAGCAAAAGCCCAAGCGGAAGCTGAGGCAAAAGCGAAGGCTGAAGCAGAAGCGAAAGCAAAAACGGATGTCGAAGCCAAAAAACCGGAAAATGCTGCAAAGACGGCTGTGCATAAGGCTTTCGGTGAAACTAACTCTTATGACAAAAAAGACAGCATTCTGGAATTGAACTTCAATAAGGACAATGGGTTCCTGCTCATCCGTGTGTTCGCTCAAGACAATTTCAGCGAGAAAATGATCAAGCAAGGTATGTGGATGGATGCTTACGATGTGTTAAAGGCTTTGAATGACAACAAAGAAATTAAGACCGTCGCTTTTAATATCGTGCTACCACTGCAAGATGCGTATGGAAAGACTTCAAATGATAACGTGATGAAGATGGAGTTTGGGTCTGAAACGAGAGGAAAGATCGTTTGGGAAAACTTCTCTTGGAGCGGTATCCCGAAGGTCGCAGAGAACTACTGGGAACACCCAGTTATACGTAAGATCCAGACAAACTAGAGTACGCCTCCTGCCCTCGGGCGGGATTTTTTTTTCGCCAAAACCTCCCACGCTTCGCCAAAGGATTCGACAAGTCCGCTGCCGAAATATCCGTGGTGAGGTGGGGGATGTGGAATGCAAACTAAAGGAAATACTGGAAGACCGCGGTATAATGATCAAATGGCTTGCAGAGCGCTCAGGTGTAAACCGCAACACGATACATTCATACATAAACGGGAAAGTACCTTCCCTTGATAAAGCGTATTCTATAGCGAAAACATTAGGACTTTCCGTATACGACATCTGGCCGCAAATATAGCGGCTAATTTTTTTGTCTCATACGCATAAAAAAGTGTCATCAAAGATGCTATGTCGTGCATAAGATATACCATCCCAAACAGAAAGGATGGTACGAATGAAAGACCTGGTGAAACTCTGGTTGTTGACCAAAGTCGCCGGAGATCTGCTGGCGCTCGTTGGCATCGGCATTTCAGTCGGCTTCGTCGCATGGGCAACGTTTTACCTGCTGCCGAAGATGATCGGGGAGGTGTTTGGGTTTTGATTCCGGTGTTTATCTTTCAGTTGCAGGGCCCGTACAGCTACGAGCGGATCGATGAGCCGGAGATCATTTATGAGCGCTTTGTCAAAGACGAACTCATCGACGCATGGCTCGAACACGTGCTGCAAAACGTCATCCCCTACACGCACGTCCGGATTACGGTCGAGGTGATGAAGTGATGCACAGCAAACAGACCGTGAAGTATATCGTTGAGGAGTACCCATCTGGCCGGAAACTTTTTTTCAAGCAGGAGCTGGTGACAATGGGCTCCTGGAACAACATCGAATCCCTCTACTGGACCCGACCCCGGCCGATCACCGAACGCACTTTTCAGAAACAGAAAAAAGCCGGGTTCCCTACGGAACACCGACTCATGAAAAACAAACCTGCTGATATTGTATTCCTGACCCCAAGAAACGATGCAGAAGAAAGGGGTGGTAAGCGTGTCAGACGTAAGAGAAAAGGCGCGACAGATGGAAGCCGTACTGCAAGAGCTCGATGGCTACTGCGCGGAATGTACTCATAACTGGGCGTGCGAGGGCTGCCCGATCGACGATGCAAAAAGAAAAATGGTCTGGATGATCATGGAGACAAGGGTACAAGCGCTTGGTGAAAGTCTGGATCGAGCGACGGCGGAAGCGATAAATATGCCGATGACGCATCTCAGATTATTGCCGGGAGGCAGGCAGAAAAATTGATCCTGTTGACGAACTGTTGACGGAATTCGTCAACAACCATCCGAAACGAGCAAACTACACCAGATTACAAAGCTTAAAAACACTGATATATCAACGATATTCGGATTTTGTCATCCGCAAACAGACGTACCTCACCAGCTTCCCAAGCTGGCGGCGTGGGTTCGATTCCCATCACCCGCTCCACCGTTAAACCCTTGAGGAATCAAGGTTTTTTCTTTTTTTGTATGAACGGCTGAATGTCTACGATTTTCCGTTTGTTGACGAATTGTTGACGGATTTTTTCGGATTGAATTTATCAAGTGCTGCCGCAACCTCTTTGCTTGCTCTTTTAGAGACGTGCGCATAAAAATCTGCAGTGGTTTGATACTTAGTATGTCGCAGACGCTCCTGAACGGCTTTTAGAGTGATGTTTGCATCTGCTCCCGCCTGTATGCCTGCTTCGATGATCAATGTAGCTGCAGTGTGCCTCAGATCGTGCAGACGAATCGGTTTGAGTCCATGACGTTGCAAGAACTTTCTCCAAGTCGATGTTGGTGTCGTGAAATAGTACGGTTCGCCGAGTCCGTTATGAAAAATAAATTGCCTATTCCCACCCTCCCATTCATCACCGGCATCCGATTTTTCTTTTTCCCATGTCAGGTGAAAACTTTTTAACTCCTGCATATACCATTCCGGCATAATCACTATGCCTTCAGACTCCTCTGTTTTTGGCTTCCCTTCAACGGCTTGTCCGTTTTCCGTCAACGAAATACTTTTGTTGACCATGATGGTATTTTCCTCGAAATTCACATCCGGCCACTCCAAAGCAAGCAACTCTCCGCGCCGAAATCCTCCCAACATAGCACCGAGAAAAAATAACCGCCATGTATCCGGCTCTTGATAGAGTGCATTGATGACGGCAGCCGCTTCTTTTTCATCGTAAAAGTTCATTTTCTTCTTCTGAACTTTAGGACGATCCACGCCCTCCATCGGGTTTTTAGGTATCAATCTCCATTCGGTGGCTTTGAAAAGGATACTACCCAGTGTTTTATAGATGTTCAATAGAGTGGAACCAGACAATTGTGTGCCTCTCCCATCTTTTCGACCTTCATTTTCGAGATCATTTATGAAGTTCACGATATGGATCGTTTTGATCTGATCCAGTTTCATGTGCCCGAAAACAGGAAGGATATGCGCGTTCAACCGGCTCATTTCATTTTTCAAGTTCCTGGCAGAGTATTTCTTTTCCGCAAACTTTTTCAACCACTCATTTTCCGCGAAATATCGGAACGTCATTTTCTCTGGCGCGATATACTCACCGGCCTCGATCTCGGCCACGAATTTTGCAAGCTCTTTCTCAGCTTCGCTCTTTTTCTTCACGTGCACGGTTTTTGTCCGTCTGATCCGATTGCCGTCCGCATCGTAGCCAACCTCAACAACCAAAAGAAAAGAATTTTTTCCTCGCCTTTGAACGCTTGCCATATATACCCCTCCATACAAAAAATACCATAAAATATTCGGTTGACTACGAACAAACGTTCGCATATAATCGTATTACAGCCGACAGATTGGACGAAATTACCAGTATTTTCGACTATTTTCGACATGAATTAGGACTAGCAAACTCATTCAAGCGGTATTATACTTATTCCACAATATAAATAAAGAATATTTTGCCAGTGGCTTTTAATGTTAACTACCTAGTAACATTCGTCGGAGAGTAGGAACACCTACTCATTGCGCCTGCCCCGTCTCTGATTGGTCGGCCGAACCTCGATCCATTCGTACAGATCATCGATGTCGCATCTGAGAGCAGCAGCAATTGTTTTTGCAGTTTCCAATGTCATGGTTCGACTGTTCGTGCTGTACTGGGAGATCTGCGAACGAGGCATGTCCAGTCTATCCGCCAAATCTTGCTGCGTCATACCCCTTGCTCTCAGGTGCTTCCGGAGCAGGCATCTACCGACTTTGAAAGCCACATAGACACCTTCTTGTGATATTTAGTTTTAATCAAAACTTACCAAAAGGCAAACCTGCCGAAAGGCAGGGACGCAAAGTTAAAGGGGCTAACTCCAGTTCGGACAGGCCAGCCAACTGCCAAAGGAGGATGTACATAAATGACAGAATGTTCGGCAAAAATCAGTGAAATCATGGAGACATCCGAATGCTTATCAAACTTGAACCCCGATCAACTCCGCGAACTAATTATTTCTCTTATAATCATCGACGACTAGCTTTATGATCGCTTCGAGCTTCTCCTTGATTCCTTCCTCTGTTAGATCCAAGTTGTACTTTTTCACAATCTCTCTGATGATGAATTCAGTTTTTTGTTTGGACAGCTCATAGACGTTACTCTCTGGTTTTTTTCCCACCAAATCATTAATGGAAACACTAAAATAGTCAGCAAGTTTCTGTATTGTATCGAGATCAGGCTCATTTTCATTTGTTTCGTATTTGGCGTAGGTTGATCTGTTAATTTTCAGGTCATTCGATAATTGTTCCTGAGTCACCTTTTTTATTCGGCGGTATTCTTTTAACCTCGACCCCAAACTCACTACGTACTACCCCCTTTGCTTGTTTATTATATGTGATTTTTCGTCACAAAAAAATATTTGTGCTGATAAATATCAAAAAGCATTGACTGTGATAAAACAGAACAATATAATGTGATTATACAGAACAAAATAACCATATCTATTATTTGAAAGAAGGTGGTGAATTATGAAGCGGAGACAATGGCTGATTGATCTTAGGAATGAGATGGATTTAACCCAAGAACAATTAGCCGAGAGGGCGGGTGTGGAGAGATCTACTCTTACCAAAGCTGAAAACGGAAATTCTGTAAGCGTCAAGACCGCAAAAAAGATCGCATCTGCTGTTGGTTGTAGCTGGACGATTTTTTTTGAAACCAATTGTGATGTATCAGGACATAATGATCAATCCGCAACATCCGCCAGCACGGCGTAGAGAGGGGTGAATAAACGTGAAAACCTATGAGCCGACACAATGGCAAGATCGCATTGTTGGAGAAAACGGAGAAGTCATCCGAGAGGGAACGCCTGTTACACCGGAACGCTTGCAAAAGATTGAAGACGCAATCGCGGAGCTGTACCGGGCAATAGCGGAACTGCAAGTTAAGTAACAAGTAGGGCACCGTGTCGGGTGATTCCTACTTTTGGTTCAAACAGTCAGGGCAGGTCGTTTTTGATTCTTCGCTTACTGGATACAGGGTACTGCTTGGGAATAAATTTTCGCTCGGGTAAAGCATTTCAGGAGGGCTGAAAGTTTTACCGCATTGTGCACAAATCACTTCTTTTGACAAACGGCATCTCTCCTTATGACACGGTGCCCTAATTATAAGATTAGACACCAAGGGAGGATTGCCTGCTAATCAATCCGCCAGCACGGCGTAGGGGGTGAAGGGATTGGAGGAATTAAAAAATCATTTCGATCAGTTGGTTCAGCGGAAGCTCGAAGAGATCAAAGAAAGTTCGTTCACTTACGGGGCTGCCAGAGACGCTGTCTACGAGTTGTATATGCGTTCGAAAAACTCTTTTGAATCAGCGTTCGCGAAAGAGGTCGAAAAGCGGCTCCTGGGTGAGATGAACCAATTGGAAATTTCGCTGAGGGAAGAAAAAGCCGCCGCTGCAACGACGGCTATCAAAAGCTGTGTATCTTGCAATAAAGAGTACAGCCCATTGTTCAAGTTTTGCCCAGTTTGCGGACAATGTTTGGTCGATTCGGAATCAATAGCTGCACAGGTTGATGGGTATCACTTGCTGTAACGAATACGCCCTTCTTGAATTTCTCCTGTGGCTTTTGCAGCAAAGAATTGAACGTTTTTACAGTTGGGACACATCCAGGCGGTCAAATACAGACTTCTTTCCTGAGATCTGTAGTAGCTTCCCTGGTCATCGACTTCTAGCGCCGGAAGAGCATAGAAGTGTTCGGCCTCAAAAGGTCCACGAGTAAGCTTTTGTAATTCGTGTGTGCACAACGCGCACTTGTACATTTCGTCACCCCCTTCCCTTTCGATTGGTAAGTCTGGACAACAAACCAATTCTGCGCGGAAGGTGGAAAATCCTTGAAAGGAGATGAGAGCGTGAACCAACTTCAAAACATCTTCCATTACAACGGTTCCCGGCTCCGCACCGTTATCAAAGACGGTGAACCGTGGTTCGTGGCCCGGGATGTGTGCGACATTCTGGAGATTGCAAACGGCCGGGATGCTCTTAACCGGATTGATGAGGATGAAAAGGGTGTAGTTTTAACCGACACCCCTGGCGGAACACAACAAATGGCCGCAGTCAATGAACCAGGTCTCTATTCTTTGGTGCTTGGCAGCCGCAAACAAGAAGCGAAGCAGTTCAAACGGTGGGTTACTCATGAAGTTCTGCCGGACATTCGCAAAACTGGTGTGTATGTGGTGCCTACCTCTCTTGAAGACCTGATCATCATGCAAGCGCAATCTGTCAAAGAGTTGAAAACCAAGGTCGAACAGATCGAGGAGCGTGCGCAAGCCGCACATCACCGGATCGACAACATGGATAAGATCGATATCCTCGGCAATCTGCAGCAGCGGCTGAACGCCATGATCCGGAAGTATGCTGCCAACAGAGGTTTGACATTTTCGCAAGCCTGGCATGAGTTCCGGGCGGCCTACAATACAGCGTATCGGACGAACATCACGATGTTGGTCGAAAACTTCAAACTCAAAAACGGGCTGCGTGATCTATCGGTCCCGGAATATCTCGCGAAAACAGGCTGCCTGGAAGATGCGATCCGGGTGGCAGACAAGATGTTGAACCAAAAGGTGGGGTGATCATGGATAAAGTCACGATGACCGTCACCGATGCCGCCGCCTACATCGGCTGCCACCCGGACACCATCTACAATATGGTCCGCCAAAAGCAGATCCCGCACGTCCGGGTCCGTCGAAAAATCCTATTCCGCCGTGACGCGCTGGATGCGTGGATGGCTTCGCAAGAAAACCAGAATTGGAAAAGTGGTGAGCCAGCATGAACACAAAACTCCACCAGCTACCAGACGACCAACTGAGGCGCCTTTCCGATATTGCGCGCGAGCATGCGAGATTGGCAGCTGAATTCGGACGAAAAGAAACATCTCCATGGCGTAGGGTGGACATCATGGATCGAGTTGAGATGCTGCGGAAGGAGCGCGCGGCGATTTTGGAGGGTGGTGAAACTGCGTGATGTATAAATGGGATCGGTTGGCACCGGTTGAACGGAATGCACTCGTCGCCGAAAAGGTGATGGGGTGGCAGGTTCATGATACAGCGTTAGGGAGATTTTGGTATAACACCAACGATGAGTTTGTTCATTGGAACGATGCTTGGAAACCATCGGAATTAATATCATACGCTTGGCAAGTGATAGAGAAGATCAAAGATCAATTCGAATTCGTGAGCCTTTTATACGGGACAGACGGGAAATGGCATTGTAATTTGACGCGATTTCACGGTTTTGAAAATCATGAACATGATGATTTTGACATTGAAGAATTTTCAGCGGACGCGGCAACTGCTCCGGAGGCGATTTGTATCGCAGCACTTCGCACTGTCGGGATTGACATTGTGAAAATATAGCTGCCCGGTGAGGGGCCGAGCAGCCACGCGAAAGGAGTGATGTACGGAGAAGTGATAGGATTTTGCGGGGCTTTTTTGAGGACAAGCCTATCGTACTACTCGGAGAAGTGACATAGAACCAAGTCGATGTCACAGATTGGAAGGAGGGAAGGGAATGAGCATCGGAACTATCCAAGCGGAAGAGCGTGGGAGCCGCGTGACACAGAAAGAACTTGCTGAACATATCAATCTATCGCGCTCGATGGTTGCGGAGATTGAGGCCGGCCGGCGGAAGTTGCCAAGAGACGTGGCACCAAGAGCGGTTAAGACGTTGGATTCCGGGTTCTATGCGATGGAGGTCGCAGCGGAAATGACCGGCGGCAGCTGGGTGACAAAGCTTAACAATGTGGATTTGCATCGATCAGCTGTCAAAGAAAAGTCACTCGAAGAACTGGAAGAGGCGACTCAGTGGATCCGGAAGACGTCAATCGCTAACAAGTCAAATACCTCAGAAGAAATCAAGAAGGTCCTGCTGGAATCCATCGATGCGATTGTCGCTCTCAGCCACTTTGTAGCAGTTGTTTGTAAGGAATACTCGGTCTCATGGGTCGGGATCTGGCGGGAGCACCGACAGAAACTGAAGGAAAGAGGGTATTTGAAAGGGGAGTGATCGAGTGCCGGTTCGATATGCATGGGATGACAGGGTTAAGAAATGGGTTGTGCTTATTGGTGACATCGTGTTGCGAGCATACGACACCGAAAACCAGGCCAAAGAGCACGTCAAGCGCGTGGAGGAAATGGAATGGACGAGCAGCTGAACGCTTTGAACATGGCTTGCGGTCGATGTGAGATCCACAAGATGGAGAACTGTGGCGTTGTCTGCGCGATGTGTCCGATCCATCAACAGCGCGAAAAGGTGATTCAAGTGATTATGGAGGCCAGGTTGGGGGTGAATCGGTGAACGTGATTATCTGGAAATGGCGTTCTTTATCTATCGATGAACAGCTGGAGATGCTGGAAGTCAAAGCAAGGCTTACTCAGTGGAAATGGATGCAGCTCAGAAAAAAGAAAATGGCCTAATCGTCTTATACACGATTAAGCCTTCGATTCTCCGTCAAGGAGAAAATCTACGTTTCTATTTTATCACAAAGGGGAGGGGAGCGCACTGTCCAAACCAAACCTGGAACCCAACTGCATCGTATGTGCGGATGAACTGACCGACGAGGACCGTATTCATGGTCTTTGTAATACATGTGCCAAGAATGAGGAGGTCATTTAATGAACATCACCATCCATATCCAAGCGCCGGAGTTGGCGCAAGCGATCAACAACCTGGCCACGGCCTTAACTGGAAACGTGGCGGCTGCAGCAGCAACTGTGGCAACTGAACAGGCTGCTGCAACTACACCTGTAACACCGCCACCTGCCGCACCGCCTGTCATACCGATGTCTGCAGTGCCTTCACCAACTTATGCGGCGCCGCCTGTAGCCCCGGCACCAGCGCCGGTGGTACCCACTGCAGCGCAAACCTACACCATGGAGCAACTGGCAGTAGCTGCAACGCAGCTTGTCGATGCCGGACGTAGAGCTGAACTGGTTTCGTTGCTCGCTTCGTTCGGTGTACAAGCATTAACCGCGTTGCACAAAGAGCAGTACGGCGCATTCGCCACGCAGCTGCGCGCGATGGGGGCGAAAATATGAGTGTCGTAACCAAGCTGTTTGAGATCAGAGACGCTGGAACCTTCATCCCGGTCATGGCGACACTGCTTACATCAGATATCTATGAAGAAGCCTATCTGATCGGGCGTGCGGGATATCAAAACTATGTCGATCCCACCTCCATCATGGTGACACGTTTGCATGATTGTCTGTCTGCGAATGATCCGTATGAATGGACGAATCGTACCATGTACACCGCGCATCAGTATATCGAGAGCCATTTCCACGATCTCAAAACTGGCGATGTGATAGATGTTCAATTCATTCTCGGCGAAACATCCGTTCCGAAAGTCAGTGAACGATTGGAGGTTGTCCTGTGAGCACTGCAGTACCGGTAGCAGGCGAGAGAGCGCATGCACTGCTCTCCGCCTCCAGCTCGCACAAATGGTTGCATTGTACGCCATCCGCGCGCTTAGAAGAGCAGTTTCCTGACCAAGAATCTGAGTACGCTGCGGAAGGCACGCTGGCACACGCGATCGCCGAACTTAAGCTGCGCAAGCATTTCGTCGAGCCGATGGGAGTAAGGACCTTCAACAAAAAACTGAAAGAGTTGCAAGCGGACGATCTGTACCAGGATGAAATGATGCGGCATACGGACACCTATGTGGACTATATCAAGGGTATCGTTCACGGTTTCACAACGCCGCCTTATGTTGCGATTGAAAAACGGCTTGATTACAGCTTTTATGCACCGGAAGGGTTCGGTACTGGCGACTGCGTGATCATCGCGGGAAACACTCTGTACATCAACGATCTGAAGTACGGAAAAGGCGTACCGGTTTCGGCTGTGGGCAACCCGCAAATGCGTCTGTACGCGCTGGGAGCCTATACAGAGTACAGTTTCCTGTATCCGATCGAGAAGGTCAAAATGGCGATCATTCAACCGCGTCTGGATGACATTTCAGAGGATGAGATGTCGATCGCTGAACTCCTCGAGTGGGGCGAGTCTATCAAACCTATCGCGCAAAAAGCTTTCGCTGGCGAGGGGGACTTTGTACCTGGTGATCACTGCCGGTTTTGCCGGGCACGGCACACCTGCAGAGCACGCACACAACACTACACGGCGCTGGAGGATTTCAATAAGATGGTCCCGCCGCTGATCTCCAACGAGGAAGTGGGGCAGATCCTGGAGCGGGCCCGGGGACTCGCCAAGTGGGTATCCGACCTGGAGGAATATGCGCTGGCTGAGATCCTCAAGGGAGGTGATGTTACCGGCTGGAAAGCCGTTGAGGGACGCGGATCGCGCCAGTACACGAACATCGATGATGCGTTCAAACGACTTACGGAAAACGGAATTGAAGAAGCCATGCTTTACGAACGCAAGCCGTTGACCGTGGCTCAGGTTGAAAAGGTACTCGGAAAAGCGGAATACCGAAAACTACTCGAAGAACCAGGACTTGTTAAAGTGGAACCCGGCAAACCGACTCTTGCGTTGATGAGTGACAAACGAGATGCGATTACACGAGTAACAGCAGCTGATGATTTTGCTAAGGATGACAAGTATTCTGCTTGGAGCGATTTTAATTCACAAGAGTGAATTCAGACCAAACCTTAGGAGGTAATGAGAATGAGTAACCAAGACGCGCAACGAGTAGTAACCGGTAAAGTAAGACTGAGCTTTGTTCACCTGTTTACACCTTATGCGAAGCAGCAAGGACAAGAACCGAAATATAGCGTGACACTGCTTATCCCTAAGTCAGACATCGCAACGAAGCAACGGATTGATGCCGCAATTAACGCCGCAATCCAAGAGGGAATTTCAAAACCATGGAACGGCGTTCGCCCTCCGCAAATCCATTTCCCGATCCATGACGGAGATGGCGTGAAACCGTCTGACGGTATGCCTTTTGGACCTGAATGCAAAGGACATTGGGTAATGACGGCATCCTCAAAAGCTGATCGCAGACCTGATATCGTCGACATCAATCTCAATCCGATTATGAATCAATCTGAAATTTATTCCGGATGCTATGGCCGCGTCTCGATCCGTTTCTTTGCCTATAACTCAAACGGTAAGAAAGGTGTTGGTTGCGGACTTGGTAACGTGCAGAAACTTGAGGACGGAGAGCCGTTGGCTGGGGGACGTTCTGCTGCTGAAGATTTCGCCAGCTTAGCTGCCACGGCTCCGGCTTATGCGCCCTCAGTTCCCGCATACCCGCAGCAGCCTGCACAACAGCCGGCATATCCGCAACCTGGTTATCCGTTTGCAGCTCCTGCTTATCCACCGCAGCAGGGCTACGGCCAACAACCACCGGCATATCCACAACAACCGCAGCAACCGGTCCAATACGATCCGATCACTGGCAAGCCTCTTAACGGCGGCGTTATGGGGTTATGAGACACTTATCCACTGACATTGAGACGTTTAGCAGCGTCGACATTAAAAAAGCGGGATTGTACAAATATGTGCAGTCCGCCGACTTCCAGATCCTTTTATTCGCTTACTCCTGGGACGGTGAACCGGTGCAAGTCATTGATCTGACGCAGGGCGAACAGCTGCCGCAAGAGATCGTTGTCGCGTTACAAGATCCGAACGTTATCAAGCACGCGTACAACGCTTCTTTTGAATGGTACTGCCTGAACAGGTTCTATTACTCGCCAGTCGAACAGTGGAGCTGCACCATGGTCCATGGACTCTACTGCGGATACACGGCAGGATTGGCTGCTACAGCCGTGGCATTGGGACTTCCGGAAGACAAACGTAAAATGGGTATCGGCTCCGCGCTGATCCGGACATTCTGCATACCTACGAAGCCAACCAAATCAAACGGAAATCGCACACGCACATTGCCGCATCATGAGCCGGAGAAATGGCAACTGTTCAAAGATTACTGCCGACAGGACGTAGTGACTGAAATGGAGATCGAGCGGCGGTTGTCGGCGTTTCCGGTACCGGAGCAAGAGCAACGGCTGTGGGAGCTGGATCAGCGGATCAACGCATTCGGTGTTGCCGTGGACATAGGCGTAGTTGAGGGAGCGTTGCAAATTGATGAGGATATTACGGCAGAGCTGATGGAAGAAGCTATTCAGCTCTCTGGACTAGACAACCCGAAAAGCGTTAAGCAGCTGACAGAATGGCTGACCGAGGAGATCGGTGAGGAAGTGGATAACCTGCAGAAGGGCACGGTATCAAAACTGATCGAATCGGTTGAGGAAGGCAAAGTAAAAAGAGTGTTGGAGATTCGTCAGGAGTTGGCCAAAACTTCCGTCAAAAAGTATCAAGCTATGCGCGAGGCCGTTTGCTCGGACGGACGGATCCGAGGGCTGTTACAGTTCTATGGAGCCAACAGGACGGGGCGCTGGGCCGGCCGGCTTGTTCAAGTGCAAAATCTCCCGCGCAACTACCTGGAGACGCTTTCCCACGCACGGGAGTGTGCGAAGGCCAAAAAGGTCGACGTTCTCAAAATCGTTTATGGTAATGTACCAGACACTTTGTCCCAGCTTATCCGGACAGCATTTGTACCGTCGCCAGGACATGTGTTTCTTGTTGCAGACTTCTCTGCGATCGAAGCACGCGTTCTCGCATGGCTGGCCGGGGAGCAATGGCGGCTCGACGTATTCGCAACACACGGAAAAATTTATGAAGCTTCCGCATCTCAGATGTTCGGCGTGCCGATCGAATTAATAGCGAAAGGGAATCCAGAATACGATTTGCGGCAAAAGGGAAAGGTGGCGGAATTGGCCCTCGGCTACCAAGGCGGACCCGGGGCGCTCATCGCAATGGGTGCACTGGATATGGGATTAACGGAAGATGAGCTTCCTGACATCGTTCGGCGGTGGCGATCTTCAAACCGTAGAATTATGGACCTGTGGTACAGCTTGGAAAACGCAGCATTGGATGTTATGCGTTCCGGGTATCCGGTCGGAGTCCGGGGGCTAATACTCGCCCGAGAGGGTGACTACGATACACAACAGGATTTCCTAACCATCACGTTGCCCAGCGGGCGCAAACTGTTCTACGCCCGGCCGTTTCTTCATCAAAACGATTTGGGACGCGAAGCCCTCCATTACCACGGCGTCAACCAAAAAACCCGGAAATGGGAAGTCGTCCCGACATACGGTGGAAAGCTGGTGGAGAACGTGACACAAGCGATCGCACGCGATTGCCTCGCCGAAAGTTTGACCCGTCTCGCAACAACCGGATACCAGACTGTGATGCATATCCATGACGAAGTAGTGCTGGACGCGCCAGAGAGTAGAGCCGACATCGACGCGGTGAACGCGATCATGGGGGCTCCAATCAGTTGGGCGCCGGGACTTCCGCTGAAAGCCGCCGGGTTCGTGACGGGTTACTATATGAAGGATTAATAAGAGACCCGGAGGGGATAGGATGAAGGCAAAGCGGAAAACGAAAGCGCAGCTCGATCAGGAGCGGGCGGAGCGGGAAAAACAAAAGGCCGAACGAGAACGGATCAAACAACAACGGGATCACGAGAAAGCAGAGATGGCGGCCCGGCGGCGCGAAGAAGCAAAACGTCGGGAATGGCTGAAGAAACAGCGCTCTCGTCCTCGATCAGAGCTGCCGTCCGCCCATGCTGGGGAGCTTATATACATCCACAAGCGAGTGCTGGACGGTTTCATGAAGCAGATCGGGAAACGAATTGAAATCACATCCTCGCAAGTGATTGGAGGATCGGGTGGAACGTATGTCATGGAATATACAACCAAACATGGCGGACGCGGAACGCTCGAACTGTTTGACCTTGGTCCCATGCCCTGATGAATGAAGGTGATCGCTTTGCAATATGACAGACAAATAACGATATCGGCCGCTGGCAGCCGCAAGGCGACGCACTGGCCTGCACAAAGGCTCTACTGGTCGGAGCTTGTCGAACGGCTGCGCACTCCCGCGCGAGGAACTGAAACGCTGGCAGAATATCTTAAACTACCAAAATCCAAACAGGATGACCTGAAAGACGTTGGAGGTTTCGTGGCCGGTACGCTGGCGGGAAACCGGCGCAAGGCAAGCAACGTCTCGGGAAGAGACATCATTACCCTGGACTTGGACAATATTCAACCGGGAGGAACACAAGACGCCCTCCGGAGGATAGACGGATTGGGGTGCGCTTACGCGCTATACTCCACCCGTAAGCACGAGGAAGCAAAGCCCAGGCTTCGGGTTCTCGTTCCGCTCAACCGTACGGCCACGGCAGACGAGTATGAGCCGCTGGCACGAAAGCTGGCAAGCATTATCGGCATGGAACTGTGCGATCCGACCACATTTGAGGCGTCACGGCTCATGTATTGGCCCTCCTGTAGTGCGGACAGTCAATATATCTATCATTTCGGGGACAAACCATTCCTGGATGCTGACGGCCTTCTGGCGATGTATACGGACTGGCGCAACGTGGCCGAATGGCCGGAGGTTCCGGGGGTACAGCAAGCGCATGTCCGGCTCGCAGCAAAACAAGGGGACCCGACGACGAAAAACGGCATCGTCGGTGCTTTCTGCAAAACGTATGACATTTATAGGGCCGTGGAAATCTTCCTGCCTGGTGAATACGCGCCGACCGATGACGGAACAGGAAGGCTTACATATACCGGCGGCAGCACAACAGGCGGGGCCGTGATTTACGACAACGGCGCTTTCCTCTACTCTCATCATGCCACAGATCCGTGCAGCGGACGGCTGGTCAACGCGTTTGATCTGATCCGGCTGCATCGCTTTGGGGATCTGGACGACGACGCGAAACAAGACACACCAACAAACAAACTGCCGTCCTACACAGCCATGTGTGAGTTTGCTGTGAGTGACGCATCTGTGACGGCTCTGCTGAATCAGGAACGATACGAACAAGCTACGCAGGAGTTTTCCACACTACCGGATGATAACGCTAACTGGATCGGTAAATTAGCCGTCAGCAAAACCACCGGCACTCCAGCCAAGACGACAGACAATGTACTGATCATCCTAGAAAATGATCCGCTGCTGAAGGGGAAGATTGCGTATGACGAATTTTCAAACCGAGGACTTGTGCTGGGTACGCTTCCGTGGGATGACCGAAATGAGCGAAGGGTGTGGAGTGATACTGATGATTCCGGCATCTATCACTATTTGGAGAGAGTATACGGGCTCGGTGTTGAAACTAAAATCAATCACGCGCTAAAGCTGGTTTCGCATAAGAATCGGTTTAATGACGTCAAGAGTTACTTGGAAGGATTAAGCTGGGACGGTGTGCCTCGGTTGGATACATTACTGCGGGATTACTTGGGCGCGGAGGACAATGTCTACACGAGGGCCGTGTCTCGTAAATCATTCACTGCAGCCGTCGCCAGAGCCATGCAACCGGGCGTCAAATATGATTATATGCCGATTCTAGCCGGGCCGCAGGGACTAGGGAAAAGCACGTTTTTACGACTGCTGGGCAAGAGATGGTACTCCGACAGTTTGCAAACGTTCGAAGGCAAAGAAGCTTCCGAAATGATCCAGGGCATCTGGGTCAACGAAATCGGGGAATTGACCGGGATGACCAAATCTGAAGCGAACGCCGTCAAGCAATTTCTCAGCCGAACGGAAGATATATTCCGGGAGGCATATGGCAAGCGCACGATGCCATATCCGCGCCGGTGCGTCTTCTTCGGTACAACCAATGACAGCGAATTTCTCCGGGATCGCACTGGAAACAGGCGTTTCTGGCCAGTAGATGTCGGACTGCTTACGCCAACAAAGAGCGTTTTTCGTGATCTGGAAGGTGAAGTCGATCAGATCTATGCGGAAGCTTTTGTTCGCTGGCAGCTGGGGGAGCCTCTATATTTATCCGGAGATGCAGAAGAAATAGCGAAGCAACAACAGGAAGCGCACAGGGAAACGAGTACCAAGGAGGGCATTATCAGGGCTTTCGCGGCAAGACCGATTCCTCCTGATTGGGACAAAAGAGACATAGCGACGAGACTACTGCACTGGTCTGGAGAGTTCGGAAAGCCCCATGAAAGCCCTACGGGGCCGCGCGACCGAATATGCGCCGCAGAGATTTGGTGCGAATGTTTCCGAGCAGATATCAAATACATGAAGCAGGCGGATGCACGCGAGATCAATGGAATACTGGCCTCGATTCCAGAATGGGAACCCTATAGAGGACTTTTCGGCCCCTATAATGTGCAGCGTGGATTCAAGAGAAAACAGCTTATTGACACTTGACACTTCGCGATTGACAGATTTTAAAGTGTCAATCAATTTTCAGAATATTTATTGACAGATTTTAAAGTGTCAATCGAAGTGTCAATAAAAGTGTCAATCGAAAAAACTGCATGAAATAAAGGATTATTCTATTTTATTGACACTATTGACACTTAATCTATTAAACATAAAAAACAAAGAGAAAGTATTATACCATACGCCTAATACGCCTATACGCGCGTATATATAGGGATTTTTCGTCAAAGTGTCAATGTGAGCATGGGAGGGTATCAAGGGATGAAATCGATCGTGCGGGAGCGAGGCATCGAACAATATCTCCGGGAGCGAGTCAGGGCTGCAGGGGGGCGGGCGTATAAATTCGTGTCGCCCGGTAACGCCGGAGTGCCTGACCGGCTGGTGTTATTCCCGGGTGGCCGGGCGGCTTTTGCAGAGTTGAAAGCGCCCGGGAAAAAGCCGACCTTGCTGCAGCAAGCACAGGGGGAGAAGATCCGGAAACTCGGTTTCCCAGTGGTTGTGATCGATAGCAAGCAAGGTGTGGATGAGTTTATCCGGAAGTACAGTAGCGCCGTCCAGTAGGAGGAATCAGTATGGCTGCAACCGCACAAAACATCAAACCGCGAATCAAATTCATTCCGCACGCCTACCAACGGTATTGCATCAGCCGGCTGCTGACCGACGAGGCTTTAGGACTTTTTCTCGACATGGGGCTTGGGAAGACTGTCATTACGCTGACTGCCGTTAACGACCTGAAATACAACCGATTTGCCGTGAACAAAGTGCTGGTTATCGCCCCAAAGAAGGTGGCCGAGTCGACTTGGAGCCGAGAGGCCGAAAAGTGGGAACACCTGCAATTGCTTCGGATCGTTCCGGCACTTGGACCTTGGCAAAAGAGAGTTCGGGCGTTGAATACACCGGCAGACATCTACGTCATCAACCGGGAAAACGTACCGTGGTTGGTGGAATATTACCGCAACGCCTGGCCGTTTGACATGGTTGTGGTGGATGAATTTTCGTCCTTCAAGAACCATCAGGCGAAGCGATTCAAGGCGCTGACATGGGTACGAAAACACATAAAGCGGATTGTTGGGCTGACGGGTACCCCGGCCCCGAATGGGCTTCTGGATCTGTGGGCGCAGGTGTACCTGCTTGATCAAGGTGAGCGGTTGGGTAAGACGATCGGTGGATTCCGGGAGAGGTACTTTGAGCCGGACCAGCGCGATCGGGATCATGTTTTCAGCTACGCGCCAAAACCGGGAGCCGACGATGTGATTCAGCAGCTGGTCGGTGATATCTGCGTGAGCATGAAGGCAGAGGATTATCTGGAGTTACCGGATTACCTCCCGATCACTGTACCCGTCGTGTTGGACAGCAAGGCCCAGGAAGCGTACAAAACACTGGAACGCGAAATGCTGCTTGAGGTGGACGAGACGACGATCGACGTTGGCACTGCGGCAGTGTTGACGAACAAACTGCTACAGCTGTGCAACGGGGCAGTATACAACGAAAACCGAGAAGTTGTTGAGATCCACCGGAGCAAGATCGAGGCGTTTTTGGAGCTTGTGGAAGGGCTGAACGGAAAACCAGCATTAGTATTTTATAACTTCCAGCATGATCTTGCCCGAATCAAAAAAGCGTTATCGGGATCCGGACTGCGGGTCCGAGAATTGAAAGGGCCGCAGGACGAAACGGACTGGAACGACCGGAAGATTGACATACTTCTCGCGCATCCGGCCAGCGCCGCTTACGGCCTTAACCTGCAGCAGGGCGGCAATCACGTGATATGGTTTGGGCTTAACTGGTCGTTGGAGTTGTATCAACAGGCCAACAAAAGGCTGCATCGGCAGGGGCAAACGGAAAAAGTGATCGTGCACCATCTGGCTGTCGAGGGTGGCGTCGATGAGGACGTGATCTCAGCGCTGGAGGATAAGAGCGGTACGCAAGACCGATTGATGAGCGCATTGAAGGCAAGAATTTCGAGAGTAACGGAGAGGGAGGGGTGATCAAAATGCCTGCAGCATGGCCAAAAGATCAGGTCGAGTATCTCGAGGAAAGATGGGGAGCTGTGAGCATTAAGGCGATCGCAAAATACTTAGGCAAAAGCGTGAATGCTGTCAAAATAAAAGCTGATCGCCTTGGATTGGGTCGAAATCTTCTTTCCTACGATGGGATCACAGTGAACCAATTGGCTCTGGCAATCAACACGTCCTACAGCCTGGTAAAGCATTGGATTAAACGATACGGATTCCCCGCCAAGAGTAAAGTGTTTGCCAACGAGAAACCGATCTTGGTTGTCAGATACGAAGACTTTTGGAAGTGGGCAGAAGAATACAAGCATCTGCTGAACTTTGCAAGAGTGGAGCCGAATATTCTGGGCCCGGAGCCGGAATGGGTAAAAGAAAAGCGGAAAGCGGACCAGTTGAAGTACAACAAAGGCTGCCGACCGTGGACCAAAGAGGATGATCGATTATTGATCAGCATGGTGAAAGCCTATCAGTACACCTATCCGGAAATTGCAAAAGCCTTGAGACGATCGGAAGGAGCGGTGAAACGGAGACTGCAAGATCTCAACATCAAAGCCCGACCGGTAAGACTGAACAATCACGTCAAGTATACGGAGCAAGAGATTGAGCAGCTGCTTGAGTTATTCCGGAAAGGGTACAGCATCGATACGATTGCCGCGAAACTCGGAAAAAGTGCGTTAGGAGTTCGCGGGAAGTTGGAACGGATGGGATATAAAAATCTGGACTGGAAGGCGGGGATCTCACGTGAGCCAACCGAACAAACACGAACAGGGGCGAATTGATTCGATTCACCGGCAGCTGCAGAAGACAATCAAGTCTATCGAAACTCTCAATGTTTACTTGGTTGTGAACGGACGGGATTTGGAAGTTCAACATACGATTTCAGACGTTAGAGAACACTTGGAGATTGCGATCGAGAAGTTGGATCCGATTGTTTCGAAAGGAGTGGTTGAATGATCTGTCAGGAATGCGGCGGACCGGATGCGCACCAAGTAAAACACATCCCGCTTCCGGAAGGACGTAACGGATGGGTGGAGCTGATAGAACCCGAACGACTCTGTCACTCGTGTGTTCGAGCAAAGTCGGATGCGTATGGATTGTTGTTCAAATTGCACACGGGAAAGGAGGGGACAGCGTGAACGATCTGATTTTGATTCCGGATGATCTCCTGAACAGCTTAGGTGAGTTCTACAGCAGTGAGTACGTTGCCAAAAATCAACCGTGGATCTTGGAGATGACGTTCGAGCAATATGTACAGAGGGAAATGAGGATTCGGACACTCACCAGGTGCGCATAGGAAGGGGTGAATTTCAATGACGCGGTACTTCACCAAAGTGGATCGGGAATCGATGATCTACCTGTCAGCATTTGAAGAACGACTGGCCAAGATCATTGAGGACTGGACCGAACACGGAAGGCCAAAAGAGTGGCTGACGGAATTGAAAAAGACGAAAAGTTTTTTAACCAGGGCCAACAATCTGATTGAGGGACAGTGTGCAGACGAAGAGTTCCTGAAGGTCGCCAAACTCTATCGGGATTCATCGCTGACACTGATCCCCAAAGGAGAATACAAGAAATTCGCAGAAAGCGCAACCGTAGCGCATATCCCGCTGGAAGCTTGGGGTAACCTGGCCGAGACATACATCGAGGTTCACTGTAAGACTTGCCGGATCGGGGACAAGCCGGGACATGCAGACTGTTCGGCCAGGAAGACGATGATGATGGCCGGTGTCCCGTCGCTTGAGGATCCGGTTCCAGACGGTCAATGCCAATACTTCTGGTTCCGGGAGCAGGCGGCTGCGGAAGATGCATCCGTTGCACCGGCGGCGGAGCCGGAATATTGGAGAACCGGCATTAAGATGAAAAACGGAGCGCCGCATTATAAGGTGCGTTTGTATTGCAAGAACCAGGGATGTGGTAAGAAAGCCAATATGTACATCCCGGAGGGAATCAAGATCATCGGTTGCTTCGGGTGCGGTACTGCACATCAGGTTCGAGCGGCTGGTCCAGACGGATTTCCGACCCGGGACGAATGGGGAAACTTTTATATCGCTGATCAGAAATGCGAGGAGGGTAGGGATGGCAATCAAGAAACAATACGGTGATGCGGCAACCTATGAAAAGAAACTGGAAAAAGTGATGGAACGCTTAGGTATTAAAGAATTTAATTTCAATTGGGACCGCCATGGTTGCTGGATCGAGTTCCGATACAAAGGGGAACTATACCGTTTCGAACACAGCGTGGAAAAGGCGAAATCACGGGGGATAGAACTCCGATACGGTTCGGATGTATTTGCGCAGGTTGTTTTAGCCCTCGAAGACTTGGCACGAATGGTGGAACGTGGGATCTATGACTTAAGCACGTGGGTTGCTGGAATGAAGTTTCTGCCGCCAGCAATTGAGGTACCGAGTTTTTTAAGATTCTTGGGTTTCGATCGGATTCCGGATAGCGTTGAAGAAGTCAGGGATAGGTTCAGGACGTTGGCAAAGCAGTTACATCCGGATGCCGGCGGCAACGTGGAGGACTTTCAAAAACTGAAGGACGCGTCTGAACAAGCCATCAAGTTTATGACTGATCAAAAATAAGGCCCCGGATCTCTGGGGAGAGGTTGGCCAGGGCAAACGAACGTTCCTATCAAACCCATTATAACATGCGGGGTGATGGGAATGAAGAAATTGAGAAAACAATACCGGGAGTCGTTGAAGATTGTTCGGGCGCTGCAACTGAAAGCGAATTTCGAAGATCGTGAACACCTGGAAAGTATGACTAGTGATCTGCAATATGCGATTGAATGGATGCAGACTGGACGAAGACCGGGAAACAAACGCGGCATTGAAAGACGAGCAGCCTATCAACGTGAGGTCCTTACTGATGACCCGCTGAAATACCAAAAATATTTTATTGCAAATGTGATTGGGCAGGCAGGTTCGATCACGGAATCCGAGAGAGAACGGATCGAGGCAGCCTTACAGTGCCTCTCCAAACTGGAAAGAGAAGTGTTTCTCATGGCCCGCGGGCAGTGTTTATCAAGAAGTGAAATTGCAAGGCTTTTGAGAGTTGAGAAGGGCACTGTAAACAACATTTTGACCAGGGCAGACAAGAAATTACTCAAACACAAAAAGATTTGTCGCCCGTTTGCCACCTATATGTAAGAGGGTATATCTTTCTCAAAATGCGACAAGCTGAGAAAACTTGTCATGATTGCGACAACTTGGAAACAACATAGATTACGCCGGACCTGCTAAAGAGGGCGACAGGGTGATCGTAGTGCCCGGCCCCTCCTCCCTTTACACCGTGACCGCATCGGTGTAAGGTCCGGATCGCGGGCGCCCGGGCGAGCGGAACAATCGCCCGATATTAATCGAACCAAAGTAATGTGAATGTTTAGTTGTCAAAAGAGCAATAAATATGATGAGGTGAATCATGTGAGTCGTTGGGTAGAACATTTCTTTGTACTACCGATCAGGTGGTTTCGGATACATTACAAGGCGTGGTTTACATTACGTCAAAGGTGTAAAGTTTGCGGTTGCAGAGATAAATTTAATTTTAATGTAGATGATCAGGTTTGGCATCGTGTCGTACCGCCAAAATACCAAAATCGAGTAGTATGCCTGGCGTGCTTTGATGATTTTGCCAAAAAGAAAGAGGTCGATTATTCGACCTCCATAAAATCTTTGTACTTTGCAGGAGACAAAGTTTCTTTTGAGTTTTGTATTCCTTGTAGTTGCTTAAGTAAATCGGACTAACTGCAGTTTCCACTGGCGCGTCTGGAAAAGTGATGCTGGAACGAAGGTTGTGTGCCCCTTTTGGCGGTGTGTGAACAGAACTGGATGGACGGTGAAGTGACATGCCCGTGAAACCACAAAAACCCTGCAGCTATCCACGCTGTCCGAACCTGACCCGAGAGCGTTACTGCGAACAGCATAAACGAGAGGCGGCAGCGAAGCATGACCGGGTGCGGGGGACGGCACATGAACGCGGGTACACATCGAGATGGAGACGATACAGCACGTGGTTTCTTCGACAACCAGAGAATGTATTTTGCAGGCTGCAACTCCCGGGATGTACTCATTTATCAAAGTGCGTCGATCACATTGACCCACCGAACGGACCTGATGATCCGAGGTTCTGGGCCCCGGAAAATCATCAGCCTGCCTGCATTCGCTGTAATAGCGTGAAGGGGCGGAGGAAGATAATGGGTACAGGGGGATAAGAATCCTTGGAGCCTTAGCACTAGAGAC